>JAAHIA010000692.1 GCA_010671975.1 Leptolyngbya sp. SIO4C1
CATTTTGCCAGGCATGGACGAAATTTTTAGCCTGGTGCGGATGAAGCGCCACTACGATGAAGGCGAATATGACGTATTGATTATCGACTCCGCCCCAACTGGGACGGCGCTGCGGCTGCTCAGCCTGCCTGAGGTAGCCGGCTGGTATATGCGGCGGCTCTACAAGCCTTTTCAGGCGGTATCTGCGGCGCTGCGGCCGCTGGTAGAGCCGATATTCCGACCGGTTGCGGGCTTCTCACTGCCAACGCAGGAAGTGATGGATGCGCCCTATGAGTTTTATGAGCAGCTAGAGGCGCTGGAAAAAGTGCTGACCGATCCATCGACCACCTCGGTGCGGCTGGTGACAAACCCAGAGAAGATGGTAATTAAAGAGTCGCTGCGCGCTCATGCCTACCTCAGTCTCTACAACGTAGGTACCGACATGGTCGTCGCCAATCGCATTATTCCTGAGAGTGTGAGCGATCCCTTTTTCCAGCGCTGGAAAGATCAGCAGCAGCAGTACCGCCACGAGATTCACGAGAACTTTCGACCGCTGCCGGTGAAAGAGGTGCCGCTTTTCTCTGAAGAAATGTGCGGTCTAGCCGCGTTAGAGCGACTGAAGGAGACTTTATACGGCGAGGAAGATCCGGCTCAGGTTTACTACAAAGAGACGACCTTGCGCGTTGTGCAAGAGAAAGATACCTACAGCCTTGAGGTTTATCTGCCCGGCATTCCTAAAGACCAAGTAGAGCTGAGTAAGTCTTCAGACGAGCTGAATATTCGTATCGGCAACCACCGCCGCAACTTGGTGCTGCCGCAGGCGCTCGCAGCGCTGCAACCGGCCGGGGCCAAGATGGAAGATGACTATCTGAAGATTCGCTTTGCCGCTGCTTAGGAATTTGCTCGAAAATGCGATACCCACAGATCGAGTTTCGACTCCGCTCAACTCTCAGAACCGGCAGGTTGAGCGAAGTCGAAGCCGGGTTGATTGGGGACAGTATTTAGCCGCAGTTCCCTAAGTCCTATCGAAGCAGACTCACTAAAGTCTGTCGGGGGGCACACCGCGCCATTCTTGCTAAAGATAGAGATTTTGACCTACTTTGACGGCTGAGTTTCTTGCTCAGAGTCGATGTTTCAAAACGCGAAATCAGGTGGAGTAGAAACGTTTAAGCAGTTAGTCAAAATCAGATCTAGATGGCGATTCCGATTCCTAAGCGCCCGAGCGGCTATCGACTAGGCGATGCCAATGCGCCGGTCACGGTCGAAATGTTTTTTGATCTCGAATGCCCGTTTTCTAAAAAGGGCTGGCAGACGCTGATGCAGGTGATGCAGGCCTATGCGCCCGAGCAGGTTTACTTTATTCTGCAGCCGATGACGCTGAGCAACCATCGCCAGAGCTGGGATGCGACTAAAGCCGCGATCGCAGTGGCCGGCGACTGCGCTGACAGGTTTGTTGAGTTTGTCAGCTACGTGTTTGAGCATCAGAGTGATTTTGCTAACGAAGCCTTCAAAGACAAAACTCAGACCGATTTACATCGGCTGCTGGCTAGCTATGCCGTAGACGCAACAGAGTGGGAAGATAAGGCAAAGTTTGCTGAGCAGCTCAATAGCGAAGCCGTCTATAAGCAGGCGCGAATCCCGGCTCGCTTTGCCACGATGCGCGGCGTTTGGTCAACGCCAACCTTCTTTCTCAACGGCGCAGAGGCAACCGACCTCTCTTCGAAATCTAGCGTGAAAGACTGGCAAGAGGCGATTGACGCTCTGCTGTAGGGGCTGCGTCAACTTTCTCAGCTGAGCTGACACAATAAGGGTAGCTGCACGTCAGGGAGTTTCTTTGTGATGGCGACCTTTAGCGACATTTTAGATGACGATCGGCTAAGAGGCCTTG
>JAAHIA010000693.1 GCA_010671975.1 Leptolyngbya sp. SIO4C1
TAGCGCCTGTATTTTTTGAGACAGTTCGCGCTCAAGCTGACCGGCTGTTGGCTGCAACTGTTCCGAAGTTTCCATAGACAATCCTCAGTGGGCAAAAAATACTCGTGGGTAAAACCTGATTAAGACTGGCGCTGCTATACCCGTTAAAAACCGCTCTCAACCCACGCAAAGCGCAAGGCTAGAGTACATTATCTTAAAAACTATCCTACAGTCCTTGCTGATAATCTGAGCAAAGCCTGTGGACAGATTTACGCCCGATCAGGCCGTCTCTCTTCGGATAGAACCTGCGGTTTTGATCTAGCGCTACCTGCGTCGCTCCTGCTCAATGCTGTTTTCCTGCTGTCTAACGCCGGTATTTCTAAGGAAAGAAGCGGCCAAGCAGGCGCTACTTGTTCTTTCTACCTCAAGATTGATTCAAGTGATAAAGGTTTAGCGATATAAGGGAGTCTAGCAAGGCTGAAGACTATTTTCAGCTAGCGAGGCACGTTGGATTCTCTCTGGGAGCTGATAGAAGAATGGCAGTTAAGCAAATTAAATCTTTTCTATTAAATTTTTCAAGCACTTTGGCAAAAGTGGCCTGCTTAATTTTGGTCGGCGCTTTTGTCTGGCTGGGTCTGCAGACTTCAGCTGCGATCGCAATGCCCAACGAAGCAGCCGACATTGAAATGTCACGAGCTGCTGACGAACTTGATCGGGTCACTGGCGCAGGTACCAGCGACATGGTTGAAGGCCAGGTCAAAAGCAGCGTTGGCAAAGTGAAGCGCAACGTCGGCGAAGTGACTGGACAGGCCGAAGGCGCGACCGAGCAGGTCAAAGGAAAAGTTCAGCGCAACGCGGGTAAGGCTCAGCAAGCGCTAGACGATGCCGGCGACAAGGCCGAGGATACGGCAGAAGGCTTTGCAGACTCTGTTAAAAAGTTCTTTGGTCAGTAGACCTAAGGGGAGAGCGTCTAATAGTATTTATGCGGGTGAGATTGGTGTATGCCAGCTCACCCTGCTGAGATGCTAGGCGCTCACAGCTGGATGCTCAGGTCCTGAAAGCGCTAGATGTCAACGGCTGCGAGCATCTGAGAGACTGAGTTGCAGAATGACTCAGTCAGTGCTAGAGGCATTAAGGACTCTGGCCGAGCCGCACTTGAGACGGTGGTCACGATGGGCGGCTAAACAGTTCAAATAGTGTTACGACATAGGGAAACGTATGAAATTCTCAATTTTTGACAGCTCTGTGATGATCCGTAGTCTAAAAGGGCTACTGATTGCTTTCATCTGCGGCGTCCTGCTGTTTGCTAATAGCCTGCCGGCGTTTGCTTTTGGCAACTCTTCCAGCCGTCCTGAGGAAGGAACAGCTCAGCTCAATCAAGTTCAGGAAGAATCTGAAGCGGCAATTAAGCAAAGACCTCGGGGTTTGGATGAGATTAAAGCTAAGGCAAATTCTGGCTTGAACGCGGTTCAAGGCAGTGCGGATGCCAGCAAGATGAAAAATCCGGCCACCTCTCGCAGTGAGAAAAGCGTTGCCGATCAGGCTGAAGATGCTCTGAAGTCAGCGGTCGATTAATCTCTGCTACACCTAGCAGGGCAACCCTTGCTAGCTAGTAGAATTGGCAGGTCCAGGCTGATAGCGGCCTGGACCTGCTACTTTAAAGGCAAGCTGATTTGCCATACACTGTTAGGCTGAATCTGCCATCAAGCAATGTAGCAGAGCTGAGCCTCTGGCATGATTGAAATCCGGCCCGGGGTTTTTCTATGGAACGGTATGCTACAGGCAAAAATGCAATACCGCCGTACGCTGTGCTGATCGTTGAAGACAGTGCTGAGGATCGCACGCTTACAAACGATATTTACAGCAGGATGGCGAC
>JAAHIA010000694.1 GCA_010671975.1 Leptolyngbya sp. SIO4C1
TCGTCACCAATGGCGCGCAAATTGGGCTGTGGGAAGCCATTGTCATTGGTGACGTCTGCAGCCGTGCCTGCCGCAGCCAAAATAGAGGACGATACTGACATTCCATCCGCTACCCAATTAACCATAAACGCTCCAAAAACGCTTCAAAAAATAACGTGAGATCGCCGGTGTGCACCAAATTTACAAAACAACACATACAGCAAGATTCTACTGAGCATCCGGTGGAATACCCGCATAATTTCTTAGACTTCAACCCACCTTTATGTTCAGCATCAGCGACAGTCTAGCCAGCCCCCCTATCTCTTTAAAAAATGCAGACAGAGAATATTCTGCCTCTAGGAAGATGCCATCAGCCGCAAACCATGGCGCTACAGCCAGTCTGACTGCCATTGTTAAAGAGGGGATTAATAATTCCGTGCGGCTGCGTCTCGGTCCAGTACTTTAAGTCAGGAACGCTGGCTTTCCATCAGTTTTGCCGCCGATTCGTAGCAGACCGACCGCAGGCCTCGGGAAAAAAGCGTATTATGTTAACAATAGTTAATCATTCTCAGAAAAGTATTGCTGCCTTCTAGTCCTTCTAGCCTGCCGACGCGACCTGACGCTATTTACGAAGAGGTTGTCTCACCCATTCCGCTATCTTCTGTAGAGCCGCGTTTGCCTGCTTTTTTGGCAGCTGCTTTTTTAGTTAGCGTGCCTGTCTTTTTTCAAGCGCCGCTGGTGCGATCGCAGCCCTGGCTCAGCTTACTGCTCAGCGGACTGCTCTTTTTTAGCGGTCTGCAGATGCTGCGGCAGCCTCAGCTGCGGCTTTGGGGCGATCTAGCGATTGGCTTCACCTGGACCTGGCTCGCTGGCAGCCTCTACTGGGGATGGTTTCGCTGGGAGCCCATCTTGCACCTGCCTATGGAAGCGATTGGTCTCCCCGTCGTTTGCATTTGCCTACTGGTTAATCAGGCCAAAGTGGGTAGTTATTTTTACCTAGGCTCTTTGCTCGGCACGGCAATCACCGATCTGTATTTCTACTGGGTCGATCTCATCCCCTACTGGCGACGCCTGATGGCAGTGGATCCCGCTGAGATTCCGCAGGTCTTACAGGCGGCTGTGCAGCATATTCAAACCCCAGCGGCGGTCGAGCGCGCCGTCATTCTACTGATTTTGCTAATCGTTCTAGGCACGCTGCCGATGTCTTCTAAAAAAGCTCACTGGTGGGCATTTTCAGGCGCGGTGCTGAGCACGATTCTGGTTGATGCACTCTTTTTTATGGCCTCTGTGCTAGCTTGAGCCAGATATTAAGCCAGCTGCATAGCGTCTAATCAGTCGTATAAAGTTTTTAACAAGGCACGCCACAATTACTCACTGACCCAGTTTGCAAAGGTACGCTTTATACAGAAATCACCTGCGTACACCATCCTGGCGGGTGATCTTATCTAGGGTTAGAATAAGAGCTCGATGGCGGGCAATAGGGGCGAATCGTGTCGAATTTTGAGACTAATGTACAACCAGGACCCTATTTGGTACTCAAAACCGATTCTGGACAGCGGCATCTATCTCTAATTGGCAGCAACTGTTGGACAGTTGGCCGCAGCGATGATAACAATTTTGTCCTCCCAGATCGCTGGATTTCACGCAATCATGCCATGCTGCAGCAGATGGAAACCGGCGAGTTCTATCTGATTGACTTGGGCAGCCGCAACGGTTCCTTTGTCAACGGTCGGCGCGTCAGCGTGCCGGTGACGCTGCACAACGGGGATGCCCTGACCTTCGGCCAGACTGAGCTGAGATTTTTCTGCCCCGCCGCTGAGCCGATGGGTCATTCGCAGTCCAGCGATTCACACGACTTTACCGCGACCGCAACGC
>JAAHIA010000695.1 GCA_010671975.1 Leptolyngbya sp. SIO4C1
TTGCTGAGGCAGCTTATGCCAGGCTTTGAGCATGGCATAAGCTGCCTCAGCACGCAGCCAAAATCACTAATTTAAAGGCTTGGCTAACGCGATTTACCCATAATTTGTGTGTGGATATATGCCGAGAGCGATGTCGGCATGCAATTAGCGTAGAAAAAATAGAAGAAATCGATATGCATACCAGCTGTACCTCTATTTTTGAGGTTGATTCTCCTGAGTCTGCAATACTTCGCGCTGAGCTGAGAGAGTATATTTATCAAATGATATCGGCCCTATCTGAGCGGCTGCGAATTCCGTTTGTACTGCGATTTTTGAAACAGCTTTCTCCTCAAGAAATTGCACAAAAGCTGTCTATATCTGTTGACAGTGTTTATAAACGGATCCAACAAGCGCGAGAAATTTTACAAAGGCGTCTTCGCACCTATCTCCTAGAAGGAAATAATACGAAGTTACAAAAGGTCAGTAATAGTTGCTTCGAGACACCTAAATTTAGCTCGCTTACGGCTGAGCAGTCTAGCCGTGAACAGCTTTTTACAGAGAAAATATGCTACCAGGTCACAGCCATATGCTTGGAATCACCGTTCCCTGTCTAGTTCAGCCTACTCGGAAATCAGAAACAGCTTTGAATGTGCAGCTTTTTTTAGAGCAACAGCCAACCCGACAAACACAAAAAATAAAAACTTTAGGTCAGTATATCCAGCAGCATCCTACTGGATGGAAAAAACGATTGGAGCTAGCTGAGCTGCTCTACAAGGAAGGGCGCTGGGCTAGAGCTATTGAGGAGTACCATCAAGTAATCGCACGACAGCCTCGATTAATCCAGACCAGATTAAAGGTCGGAAAACTCTTACAGATGCTGGGACAGGCAGCCGAGGCGATCGAGACATATAAACAGATATTGCCGCTGTGTCGTCATTTAGCTACAAAGCAGCATATCCAAGGATTAATCTCAGCTTGTAGCGAGGAGCCGACAAAAGCCGTTCGCGCGTTTGAATCTGCCGCCTCGCTCGAGCCTAATAACGCTGCTCACTGGCTGGCTTTAGGGCAGATTCAGATGTCTATGCAGCACGAGGCGGCTGCGTTAGCAGCATTTGACCGAATTCTGCAGCTTCAGCCTGATGATTTGGTAGCGCTGACCCACAGCCATGACGCTCTCTGGGCGCTAGGAGAATTTGAAGCAGCTCAAGTTAGACTCAACCAGGCGGAAGCGCTAGCGCCCTGTGATTACGCAGTGCTAAAGCGGCAGCTGGCTCATCGTCTCAGAATGAAATGGATTTATGGCAAGGCTGGTAAGCAGACGAAGCAAATAATGACTGCAGCTGTAAAACTGGCACCCCATTCTGCTGAAGCTCATCGGCTAAAAGCTGAGTATTATTGCCTGCGCGAAGAATGGCAAAAAGCGCAAGAAATTTGGCAACAGTTTACGGCAGAATATAAGCAAAATCCTCAAGGCTGGTACTACTATGCGCTGTTTTTGCTTGACAAAACAGACAAACAAGAAGCAGTTAAGGCAATTTCACAAGCCCATCAGCTAGATCCTCAAAATCTTGCTATCAATCAGGCGCTACACCAGATTTCGCCAGCTGAGTAGAGATCCTATTGATAGGCGGTCTGGTCAATCAAATATAGCCTTCGCCATTTAGGTTAGGACACCGAGTATGGCTACCCCTTAATAGCGCATAACCAAATGGCGTCGCAGCCTTGTCCTATCGGAACTGGCGGCTGCCATAACTCAAGATCGGGCGCTATCCAACAACAGATGATCACGCCTAGGGTCTTCCTCTGCTTTAGCAAGAAAATAGGACAACAAAAGTCTGTCGTTAACTCAAAAAAATCATAAATTCG
>JAAHIA010000696.1 GCA_010671975.1 Leptolyngbya sp. SIO4C1
TGAGGATTGAATGCAAAGCGCTCAACCGGATGACTCAGTTAGGAATGCCAGATAGTTACCCGGTCGCAGCATAGAAAACCATTTAGACAGGAGAAGTCTGTCTATTTATGATTCATGCAACAAAGCCATGGTAAACTCTATGTCTTGTGGCTCAACTTGATCTGTGGAACGGTTCCGAAGATCAATGAGTCGAGTTTTCCCAAATTGAAATTTACTAAATCGATCTATCAACTCTTTGAGCTTTTCATAGTGCCAATTCTCGATAAGTAAGCTGCTACGGAAGATTTGATCTTCTGTTTTCTTCAATTGCTCTGCAAATTTTTTAGCGTTCAACTTATTTGCACGTTCCCACAAACTATCACCTGCGATTTTGAGATCACATAGTGAACTCCATAGATCGTTATACAAGTGAAATTGTTTTTCGGAAAAGCGTTTAGAGATCTCAAGTTTTAGAGCCAATTCACTCTTTAACCTTTCAACATCTGAGGAAAGCTCACTCTTCAGCGTTTCAATCTGTCTCTGATATCTATCTCTGTCTGAATTAAGAATTTTCTCAGCCCAAATCTTTCCTAACCAAGAAGACAGACCAAAAAGAATTGCTGCGCCACCACCTATTGAAACGAGTACAGAAGAAACAATTTTAAAGGCATCATCCCAGGTCATTTCTCTAATCTACTCATTCAAGACATTACAGAGCATCAATGCCTCTAATATAACCTCCAAGTGCCGCCTCAACAAGCAGCCTTAAGCCATATAACGTTCCGGTTGAGCGGCTGTAAACAAATTTTGCAACACCACCAGACTCTCTCGTCAGTCCGCTCCAACCGGGTTGTTAGACTGTGCGGCGACCACTTCAAATATCACACAATAAAACTACACTCTAGCTGCTTGGCTTGTGCAGAAGCAGTAGCGATATACCTAACTGGGCGACCTGGAAGTTTCTTAACTTTGCCAAGTTCTTCTGCCTTTTTCAACCAATTATCAATTGTTTTTTTAGGTTGGTCGAACCCTTTGACAATTTCATCTTTTGTTTGGGCGATACTGAGAGCTTTTTCAATAGATGGCAACACCACATAGAAGAGATCATCATATTCTGGAAGACCATCGGTTTGACTTTCAGATATTCTAACTTCGGGAATCTCCTCTAATTGCATACTCACTGAATTTGAGGAGTCTTTCATCTCTTCTGATGCAACTACATGAGATTGAATATCTGATTCTGTGGAGTGATCGCAGGAATCTCTAGTTTGTTCAAACAAATTAAGATTTTCTACCTCAATTTGTTGGCTAAGGGTTTTATCGTTAGAATGATCAGCCGAAGAGTACAAAAAGCTAAACACATCCTTATATGTTTGCTTACCAATTCCCTCAACCTTTCTTAGATCTCTAAATCTATGAACAGGGAGAGCAGAAATTATTTTTCTTTTAATGTCTGAGCGAAGACCAAGTTCTGCCGACCAAGAAAGATTTTCAATATTATTGAGCATATGAACCATCATGCCCTCTATACCCGATGCATCTTTCTCTGTATCTTCACAAATGAATACATCAATACTGAGGTCTTTTAAGTGCTTTTCCATGAGTGGAGAAACGAGGCTCCACTCAAGTCCACCATTACTGCATCCTAGCTTTGGAAATGCGACAGAAGTAATTCCTCCTCTTTGATAATGATCAGCAAAGTATTTTAAGCCTTGCTCTACCCATTCAATTTTGGAGGGGTGCTTCCAATGATATTTAGTTGGAAAATTTAAAATCCAAGGAGTGCCGTAGTCTTTGTAAAGATACGGTCTACCGACTTCCACTTTTTTCTGGCTGCACCGCTCCACGTAATCCCTCTCCA
>JAAHIA010000697.1 GCA_010671975.1 Leptolyngbya sp. SIO4C1
TCGCCGAGTAAGTTCCAATCCATATTAGATGCTTAGCGACTATACGCTGGTTTGATGTGACGCTGGTTGACCTGCCTGCAGCCGCTTATGGCCAACTGACGCTGCTAGCGGCTATCCCACGATGTCAGAGACTAGGCCCACTGTAATCAGCAGCAGCAAAACGGCGGCTAGCGTATCGAGCGTTTTGGCCGACACGCGTTTTGCCAGCCACCGCCCCAGTAAGACGCCAATCAAACTGGTGGCAATCAGCGCCGAGGCAGCGCCTAAAAAAACGATCCAGGGGGAGTGTGACTCAGCGCTGATCAGCAGCGTTGTGACCTGCGTCTTATCGCCGAGCTCTGCTAAGAAGATGGTGACAAACGTTGACAAGAAAATGCCCCAGAAGCTTGACCGAGCTGGTTCGGGTGGCGTTTTCGGCGCGTCAGTCGTCATGGTCAACGAAGCAGAGGGCGAAGTGAGATTGGCAGGTGAATGGAGCAACGGTACCTCACGGAAATAGCAAGAGCCGTATAAAGCCCTTTTTTCACATTCTTTTCATTATCTGGGAGCCACTTCCGAATAGCAAGCTGAGATTGCAGAGACAGGATTTGCTAGTGCTTTGTCTAGCCTATGAGTCTATCTGCGGCTCCGCTATTGCTTGATTGAATCGACTCATTTCTAGACTGTCGTCACCGTAGACGCCGGCAATCTGCTGCTGGCAGCAGTCAATTGCAAATTCATCCAGCGCTTCGGGCTCAATGTCGAACATGGCTTGAAAGGTTTCAGCTGTGACTCGGCAAAAGCTAGGTCGTGTTTCGTAGATGGTACATTCGCGAGTGATCTGGTCGTAGTGGATACACCAGCCGTCGGCGCCGACCATGCTGAGGTAGCCCGCCAGATCGTCAGCGCTAAGATAGTCTGCCAGCTCTGGCCGATCGCTAGGACTCAGCTGACAGCAGGCACCGCAGTTTTTGACACATTGCCAAGTTGCCATGAGATTGTCTCTTCTTAGAATTTTGTAAAGTTACTTAAATTTTAGGGGAGCCAAGCATGTAAAATACTTTTCAGCATTTCTTATGAATTAGGTCTGTAACGGGTCTTTGGGAGGTTCAATGGGTTTTCTTAGCAACTTGTTTGGCAGCATCGATTTTGTGTTGATTGCTCAGCTCACAGCGCTGGTCATGGTCGTGGTTGCTGGGCCTGCGATTGTGTTTCTGCTAGCGCTACGCGGCGGCGATCTCTAGAGTCTCTTCCAGTTCAACTTTCGGAGTATGGGCGAGCTATCGTAAATTGGCTCGCTTTTTGCTGAACCTGCCAATTAAGCTAGAGTCGTTCGTTGAGCTAATATCAGCGATGCGATCGCAAGATCGGCCGGCGTTGTGATTTTCAAGTTAGTTTCCTCACCCTCGACCACTTTGACGGGCAGGCCGCACTTTTCAAACAGGGCCGCATCGTCGGTGACCTGCCAGCCCTGCGCCTGTCCCTGGCTGTGGCAGTCTTTTAGCAGCGCGACGTCAAACCCTTGCGGCGTTTGGGCGGCCCATAGCTGGCTACGATCGGGCGTGGCGGTAATCAGGCCGTTGGCGCCTACCTGCTTGATGGTGTCTTTAACAGGGATGGCGGCAATCAGGCCAGAGGTGTGCTGCAGCGCGATCGCGCAGCGCTCAAATAGCTCGGGCGTGGCTAAGCAGCGCGCGCCATCGTGAATCAGCACGCCAGCGGCATCGCTCGGTAGCGCCTGTAGCCCGTTGTAGACAGAAGCCTGTCGCGTATCGCCGCCTCGGATAAAGACAACCGGCTTTGACAGCGATAGCGTGGGACCAGTCAGCCTTTAGTGACATTGTGGCCACGCTATCGA
>JAAHIA010000698.1 GCA_010671975.1 Leptolyngbya sp. SIO4C1
CTGGATTGACACAAACTTACCGAATCACAGGTAATCCAAGCATTCTAAAGGATATTGAGCTAACGATTAACTTATTCAATCGCTATTTCTTAGATCCTTCAGATAAAGGCGGATTTTTCTCTCATATTGATCCCATCACGCTCAGTCCTGATTGCGAGTCATTAGGAAACAATCGACTCAAAAAGAACTGGAACTCTGTTGGCGATCATGCGCCAGCCTATCTGATTAACCTTTGGCTCGCTACCGGAAAAGAAGCCTATGCTGACTTTCTTGAGTACACGTTTGACACCATCGAGCAGCATTTTCCAGACTATGAACATAGCCCATTCGTTCAAGAGCGTTTCTATGAAGACTGGAGTCACGATACAACCCTGGGATGGCAACAAAATCGAGCGGTTGTTGGGCACAATCTTAAAATTGCCTGGAATCTCATCCGGATGAACCATCTAAGACCAAAGGAAAAATACGTTGCGTTGGCAGAAAAAATCGCTACGCTGATGCCTGAGGTCGGCTTAGATCGGCAGCGAGGGGGCTGGTATGACGTCGTAGAAAGAATCTTAGAGCCCGAGCAAAAGCTACATCGACTGGTTTGGCATGATCGAAAAGCTTGGTGGCAGCAGGAGCAAGGCATTTTAGCCTACCTTATTTTAGCGGGTTAACTCAACAAGCCTGAGTACAGAAGGCTAGCGCGTGAATCTGCAGCTTTCTACAACGCCTGGTTCCTCGATTATGAGGCTGGGGGCGTTTATTTTAATGTTTTGGCCAATGGAATTCCTTACCTGCTAGGCACTGAGAGAGGAAAGGGAAGTCATTCTATGAGCGGCTATCACGCTTTTGAACTAGCTTACCTAGCTACGGTTTATACCAACCTGATGCTGACTCATAAGCCGATGGATCTTTACTTTAAGCCGCTGCCAGGAGGCTTTGAAGATAGTCTACTAAGAGTACAGCCAGACATCCTTCCCCCGAATAGCGTACGAATCTCCGAGGTATGGATCAACGGGCAACCGCACTCAGAGTTTGACGCTGATAGCTTAGTTATCAAACTGCCATCAGCTCAAGACAGGGTTAATGTTAGGGTTCGCCTGGTGCCAACTCAAGTCTCTTTTAGCGCGACGCTTTTAGAGATAACAGAAAGTACTGCCAAAATATCTCTAGTTGGTTTACTAGATACTCATGCAGTCCAAGTCTTTGAAGAAGAGCTCACAAAACTTCAGGGGCAATCAGTCAAGCATCTTGTTCTCCTACTAGATGGGCTGCAATGTGTTTCTGGAGCCGGGCTGCGAGCACTCGCTTTTGCCACTCAGAAAATGGATGCCGGCTTAGAAGTTCATATACAGGACGCGTCAGAGCAAATTCTAGCAAGCTTTCAAAAGAGCGGTTTTCACAGAGCTGTCAAGATCCTCGATCAGAGCGAACCTATGAAAGTGAAACTTTAGTGGAGTTTGACATGGGCAATCGAAGCAACTATTACCAGGGTTTATCGGCTGACTATTCCAGAGTCGACTCAGTCACTGAGAATTTGAAGACAAAGTTAATCAAAGATGCGGAAGCATATATCAAGCGACAAGAAGCGAATCTACCCGCCATTGATCCTGACTATAGTCTGAAGCAGATTGAAAAAGAGAATAGAGACTGGTGGCCAACGCATTGTGAAGCGCTACGCCAGGGTAGAGGCGATCTCTTAGCAGGGGAATACACCGATGATTTAACTTATTTTTGCCAAGATGGTCCCTTTTACGGAAAAGCAGCTGGCACAAAGCGAGAGGCTAACTGGTGGGCAATTATTGCGCAACCTGCGGTCA
>JAAHIA010000699.1 GCA_010671975.1 Leptolyngbya sp. SIO4C1
TCTTGAAGACTTAACTAAATGCTGAAGAGTTTGAGGCAGCTCCCTTTCTGAAGAGGCTACGAAGGAGCTAAGGACTTGCGGACTAACGTTTATTGCAATTAAGGAACGAGGTTTCGTATCTTCATAATCAGTGACATGAGGGAGTAAACCATTACTTCTAATGTAATATTTTCCAGCAGTAAGCGGAATTGTAATTTCGTTAGGTTTGAAGGTTATAAGCTTATGCTCATTTCCTGACAGCGCAAAAGAACATCGGATAACCTGAAAGTCCTTTTCAGGATTGTCTATCAACAACTGGTCGCACTGTTGAGCGCTGTAAATCTTTAAAAAGATACCTTCTCTTAGAAAAATTTCTCTCTGCCATCCCTGCGCAATTTGAGTATCAAAGTGATAGGTAGTATCTAATTTATCTGAGGAATCCCACTGGAGATTTTCTTCAGCTTTCTGAAGATGGCGCTCCCAAAGTTCATCTAGTGTCAATCTGATAGTCATATCGGTATCTCAGCACTTATACACGCGCTCAATAGTGTAAAGCTGAGCAACCCTAACTTCCAAAACATCGACTAGCCGCACAGCGGGAGACTCTAGAGAAAAGGCGTTGTGATTCTTTATGAAAAAGGCTGCGCGGTACTCGGGAGGGATGACTATACGACTTTCTATGGGAGAGGCTCTGCGATCGCCCACTCACATGCCTATTACTATCTGCTTACATGAGCGTGATCGCTTCTTCAACATTCGAGACATTTGGAGAATCGACCACCCGACCGTCGCGTCGTAAAAATTCATCAAGCAGCTCAAAGAATCTCTCAAAAGCATCTCTCTCATCGCCACAGCTAAACTCAATCATTTTTGCCCAGGCATTGGATGTTCTCATATCTAATCGCTGCTGAAGCCAGGGTTGAAATTCGCCATAAAAATCTAGCTCCGTCGCTGTTGGCTCAATGCCTAGCTCTTCTCTTGCTGTTCTATATCCAATGATAAACATAAATAGATCGCTGACCGAGGTCTTGCCGATGTACATTCCTGGTCTAGCTTTAATTTTCTCTAGCATTTCAAATAGAGGACTCATCCACTTGCTCCTAATCATCAACTCCTAATCATTAACAAGTTGTCAAACCTAATCTAGCTCTTCAAGTTCAAATGCGCCTCGACGACGTGCAAAATCATCAAGCCACTCCTGTCTAGATAAGCCATCAGATGAAAGATTATCGAAGACTTTACCTCGCACCTCAACGCCGTAATGAATGCCATTCGCTGATATGCTCTCTGTCCTTCCCGATTGCTCCCATCGACTGCTCATAATAAACTCATCGCGATACTTCGTTCTCAGTCTTAATAAAGTTCCCTTGACTTGCTTGTGTGATAGCCAACTTAATACAGTCTGAGCGCACTCAAAGCATTCAAGACGCTTAAACGGCTCAACGATTTTGCCGACTTCATGGCAGATCTCTTCGTCTGATAGTGAATTCACAACATCTTGATTTCCTTTGCTCCAATAACGTTTACTTATTAACTTTAGATTATAGCTGAGTTTAGAGAGGCGTTGTTGCGTGAATAGGGGTTGCGGATGGGTCAGATGACGTAAGGTTCAAGTACCACCGAAAACCGGAACGCCATTTGCCGCATCTGCAACTGGTCAGAGTATAACGCTGGATTGAAGCACAGAGGAAGCCTGAGCTTCTGGCTATCGCCTGACACCCTCGCCAACTGGCAACTCGAAGAAAAGACCGGCAAACCGGGGGCAAGCCCAACCTACAGCAATCAGGCTATCGTGACGATGGTGAGCCTCAAAAGCCTCTTCG
>JAAHIA010000007.1 GCA_010671975.1 Leptolyngbya sp. SIO4C1
TGAGGGTGATCTCCATCCCCTTCAGCTTAGTAAAGTCCGACAGGCCCATCACGCCTGGCTCATGGCGCAGCATAAACATCACTTCTGGCTCTGGGCCATGCAGCGCTTTCCACTCCCGCACTCTTCGCTGTAATGTTCGCAACACCTGCGGGTACTGGCCCGGGTAGTGCTCTTGTAGGTACTCGAACAGCGTCGTTGGCTTCAGTCGGGGCTCACGGCGCAGCATCGGCTCTAGCTCCTGCTCCCATACCTCGGCCAAGGGATCTCGACGCACAGCGGGTTCGATAACCCTGCCTCGATTGGTGCGGTGATGGCCGGCATCGATCCGTTGACCCGTGCGCTCTGATATTTCGGCAATCGTTGACGATGCCTGCTGAGTCAATCCCAGCTCTCTGGCGTTCATATAGGCTCGCTTTTGGTATAAGTGAATGGCTTGGGGCACAGGAATTAGCTCGCTTTTCTACTAGAGCTATCTGTGCCTTTTTCTTGGCCGGGTGATAAACCACCTCAGCGGATCGCCGATTGACCTGTCTCATCCGGTTTGGACTTAACCCGACTACCGCTTTGGCGTCACCCGCCTACCTTCACTGTCGCGCAATAGCGTTCTATGGGTTTGAGTGGTATCTGATTCTAGAACGCTGACTCCCATCTATGCCATCTGAAATTGCCTCATAGCAACCTTTTGACCTGCTCGACCCTCTAGTTTTGTCAGTCAATCAGGGCCAAAGGTTACCGTATCGTTTAACCATAGTTAGGAATTGACGATTGCCTTTTGATGCTGCTGCCGCATCCAACCACCTAGCTCCTGACCAATACTATCAATTAACTGACTGACATATTGGTATCGCCGTGCTGACATCAGCTCAAATTCAAATAACAGACGAGTTTGGTGACGTAGCAGATCTAATCGGCCATTCAGGGCCTTCAACCTTGGCAGCTTGTCACTGCTGTATCGAGCAAGGATCAATCCTTCGAGCAAATCGTAAAGACCAGTGATAACGCGATCGCCGAGCAGAAACTTATGCTCGCGGGGCAGCTTATTGAGAATAGGCACGTACCACTTCACCAAATCGTAGGTTTTTTGGACGATCGGCAACTCTCGCTTCATCTATCTCGCAGAAAAGAACTTTCGTACTATCGCCGATAGAGCGCCAAAGGGCAAGAGGGCAAAAGGGCAAAGGGCTAGTCCCTCGCGAGCCCGCACACCACCCGAAAACCGGTGTCGTTGAACCTGAAGTCGGGCGCGTCCCCGAAGCGGAACGCCGACCGGCAGAACCCAGGATCGTCGTCCCAGGAACCGCCCCGCAGTACACGACTTTTTTTGCTCTTGTCAGAGGATATCCAGGCCGAACCATCTTCCGGGGCTCCTTCATAGGTATCATGCCAGTAATCTTCGCACCATTCCCACACATTGCCGTGCATATCATATAGACCAAAGGCGTTAGCAGGGAAACGGCCAACCACAGTTGTCTTACCGCGATATTCCCCAATGGGACCCTCTCCAAAGGCAGACTGAGCACCATAGTTTGCTAAGTCTGCGGCAATGGTTTCACCAAAGTGGAACGGAGTTGTGGTGCCCGCACGGCAGGCATATTCCCACTCAGCTTCGGTGGGGAGTCGATAGTCTTTGCCCGTCTTGGCGGAGAGACGTCGACAAAATTCTTGCGCATCCTCCCAACTCACTTGCTCAACAGGAAGATGGTTTCCCTCAAAGTTTGATGGGTCAGGATCTAAATTTCGTTTCGACCCCAAATCTGACTGATTGGCCCCGTGCTCAATGGCCGTCCGAAAGTTCCTCTTTTTGACTGGTATACCTAAAGCATCAGACAGCACAGACCATAACTTAGTACCAGCATCTTTCAAAGAGCTGGCTTGATATGGCACTTCCGATGCCATGCTCTGGTATGTCTGCTGGTTCCAGGATCCTTCAAGAACAATCCTTTCAATATCTCGGAGTCCTTCCGCCCGAATCGAGCGGACAGCTAAATCAGCCGCTTGAAGGGCTTCCTCAAAGGTTTGTATGGCTTTCTGGCTGGCTGCTGTTGCGATTGCTCGCCACTGGGCCTGAGTAACGGGATAGCGACTCATATAAAACGGTTGCAGCGTCACTTCGTGCTGAGGACGCTCATCGTCAGTGCTCCCTGATTCTTCCTCCGGTGCTCCCATCATGAAGGTGCCGCCAGGGATAGCCACCATCTCCAAGTTCAGATTATCGTCTGTATCCGTATCCTCTCCGAGGGACTCGATATACCCCCAAGCCTCTGCTTGACGGCGACGGATTACCCATTCCTCTGATTCGCGATCGCGCTCTAAGGTGGCCGTCTCAAACTCAAAAGCGTGTTTGAGCAGAGTAATGATGGTCGGCGATTTAAAATCAAACGGCTGCAGCGGTGGAAAGTTGAGAAACTCGGCCACTTCGTAATCAACCGTGTGGAGCGGAAAGTTATCTTCGGTAGTCTGCTGGGGCTGTCGTCGTCGCTCCGCAGGCTGCACCACGGTGGCATATCGTTGGGCCAAGGCGGCATGAGGTCCTCCCAGGCGTTGCAAGACATCAAGGCCCACCGCAGCCAACGGTAAGGCTCCCTCGCCCAGGGCATCGCCAGTCGCTTCATAGGCTGCTAAAAAAGCCTCAAAACTCTTAAGCGTATTCCCTGCTCTGTCTCTGATCAGTTGAGAGAGCCGATCTAACACTTCCAGAGGGCGGGAGATCGGCACACTATCGAGTAGCAAGTATCGAACTCGCTGGGACTGATCACCGGGATCATCATCGCCAAAAAACTGGTAGCGGCATTGCCCTTCTTCCTCCTCGTCACACCGCTGAAGCAACCCGCTAAGGAGCACCTCAGCAACATGCTCTTGCCGCGCCTCTGGCACGAATTCATCCCGCAGCAGGTCAATAACCGGCAGGCTCACTGGAGTTGCCGCCATGTATTCTGCTAACTGCTGTGCCATTTCAGAAGCCGCAGACCGAAACAAGGCTACCCGTTGTCGAGCGGTCCGAGATCGTACCGGAGCAGTTGATTTTGCTTGATATTCCTGCGCAATTTGACGCACCGATTTAAGCTCAAACACCCGACCGGGAGTCAGCGTTCCACCACTACCTGCAATGACCCGTGCCCACCGATGCATCGCATGAGGTTCGAGCGTCACAACAGGAACGGTCAGCAGGCGTTGCTCACCATTTGGCGTCTGACCATTGGCGGGAGTTTCATCAGCTTCATCCCACTGATCCCAGACTTCCAGATTAGGCAGCCCTTCAACTTCCAGGCGAGAACTTGGTAAGCCTGAACCCGTCGTACCCAATCGGACAATATGACCATTGCTGAGAGCCGTCCGAGTCCATAATCGTTCGGGGAACAGTTGAACAATAGAAACCGGCTGTGCTTCCGCCCAGGCCCAAAGCGTTTCGTGAATGAGGCCTCGCCACCACAGAGCCGAGGTGCAATCTGTTAGCAGTAGGATCATTCTCCGACTACTGGGATCGAGTAGCTCGCGAGGGCTATGGGGTCGCTGATACTGACAGGCTTCAGGAGGCTCTCGCCAGCGGGGAAAGAGCATGAGATCTCTGGGGCTAGCTGTTTTTAGGTCAGGCACCGATAATCGCCAGGTGCGAATAGTTCTAAAAGCACCTTGATACTCCACTAAGTGTTGCAATTCAGCGATCGCCCGCTCCCACACTACCGTTGTTTTGGAATCTTCTACGACCAGTTCCAGATCTAGCCACCGCTCTGGCTGAGCCTGAACTACCGGCACCCAGAGCCGAGTTTCCGCAATTTGGGTAACGGTCGCTTCTTCATCTAGTTCCTGACGGATACGGGAAGGCACTTTGCGCATCAGGGGTCGGAGCGATCGCGCCAGATCCAGCCGAGTACGCAAGGCTGGCGCAGCCGGTACCGGAAACGGGGTTCCCGGAGGTGGCTCCTCTTCCTCTTCTTCTGTCACTGAGGAAGGTTGTGATGGTTCGTCACGGCGATCGTCAATGTAGAGATTAGCGGTTGGCGTGTCACTGGCAGTAGCGGTACCCTCGTCTACTGTTTTAAGGGGCTTGGGCTCTGCCCCTGGGTGAGGTTCAGAAATCCCATCTGAACGCGCAGATCGATCTAGCTCAATAAATTGAGCTAGCCAAAACATATCGGCCAAGTCAACCGCATCGAAGTCGAGGCCGAGCTGCTGCCTCAGCTTTTGCGCTGATTGTCCGATAGTTGGTCTTCGCTGCTGCTCAGATGCTTCCACAGGCGGTCAATCAAGTCTCCTGGCTCACTGACTTCGGTATTGATATTAGGCTTACGCTCGCGGGTAATCAAATAGATCGCATTCAAAAGCTGATCAGTCGCCAGATTACCTTTGCTGAAGTTCTTGTCGCGTTTACCCACAAACCGTTTAACTAAATCATTGATCTGCTTCTCAGCCCCAGCAATTAAGGCTTCCCCATTCTCTTCCTGACGGAGGTGAGCCTTCACAATCTCGGTCAGCCGCGTTTCGTCTGGCTCCCGCATGGTTAAGCGAATACAGCGACGCAAAAACGGGGGTGGAAAATCGCGCTCACCGTTACTGGTCAGAATCATGAGCGGAAACTCGGTGCAAGCAATTCGGCCTTTCTCTATCTTGGTTTTGCCGTTGACCACAACTGGTTTGTCATCGGTTGCATGATCATTTACGTCTGACGCAATTACCACTGCATCATCGTCTGTCACTGATTGTTTGTTGAACGTAAATTCTGTATCGTCTTTGTAAGCCGTGCGGACTTCGACCTCAGCCCTAACGTCTTCAATCCGCACCAATTCAGGAATCTCAAACACCCCTTCCTCAAAGACGTAGAGCAAATCATTAGGCAGGTCAATATCGCTCTTATCGATTTCATCCACAATCAGGATGCGGGGTTTTTTAGAGGGCAGAAGAGCAGTACCCAAAGGCCCTAGACGAATGTATTTGCCCATGTTGTCAAAGCGGTTTTCGCCACTGCGTTCCTTTTCCGTAGAGTCTTGAAGGCGAGCGATCGCATCGTAAAGATATAAACCGTCTTTCAGCGTCGTTCTGGTGGTAATGGGCCAGTACAGCACCTCACCCAGATCTGGCTCCCGGGCAATAGCATAGGCCAACGACGTTTTGCCGGTGCCCGGTTTCCCCGTCACGAGCAACGGTCGCCGCAGATATAATGCCGCATTGACTAATTCGATCTCATTGGGCTCAGCCTGAAAGGTAGCCCCTCGCTCTTGCTTACGGCGATCCGCACGCCGCCAGGTCGGGGGAGCAGGAAGCGCCGCCAGGGGAGGCGTATCACCATTATCGGCAGGAGGCGCACCAGTGCCCTTAAAGATGGGCTGGAAGATATCCCGCTGCTTCGCTGGCTCGTCACTCATCGTTTCGTCATTCCTCTCAGCATGCCTCTTGATCAAACGGCTCCCATGTGGGTGGGATGACTTTGAAATCTTCCCATACCAAGCTTAGATGGTAGCCCACATGAGTCTTGTCTTCACAATCGAGGGTTTCAGAACGCTCTTCAAAAACCCGTTTCGGCAAATCAATCACTGCACAGTCTAAGAGGTGCTCTAGATCCTGGCATTGAGCATCTTGCCGCGACCACAACGCCACCGGTAGGCCAACTTTTTTGGCTAAAAACTCAAACACATCTTCAACGCGATCGCTGGCAAGATTTTCCAAAATCGCCAGCTCAGCAGAGCGCAACTGCCTGAGTAAACGACCTTTGTTGCTGCAATCTGAACGCACCAAAGCATCGCGAGCCGAAGTTTGGTGCTGCTGCTCTAGACTTTCCCACTTTTGCTGCCAACGGGTGTAGTGCTGCCTGCCAGTGGGAGATTGACTTAAATCTGTTCGCATCACCAATCTATACTGGTTCCCCAGAGTCAGGCCATCCTGAGTTTCACGCGCATCCAGATCGCAGCCTAAAAGACGTCGGGCAACGAAACAGTGCATCATTGGATTCTCTAAGGCTGATTCGGCCTCAAGCCACCTCTCCAGGAAAAGCGGCAACTCAACAAAAGGAACCACTTCATCTTTGAGCCGGGGCAGTGGTGGTTCCAGAGGGTCATAGAGATCGCGATCGCCAATCACCCACAGCCAAATTTTGACATTGGCCGTATCTTGCTCATCGGGTTTAATCTGTACGATGAGATGCTCAGGGGCATAGGACGAGGGCAGTTGACGATCCTGACGCGCTTGATTAGCTCTGACATACAGCCGATCGAAATCAAACCGACGAAATCGCACCCAATTCTCTAATTCCTGTCGCAGGATCTTGGGTAAGCCATCCATTACAGCTAGAAACACCGCAAATTGTGTCAAGCGATCTACATCGCGCTCTGCTTGCTGCCAGCCCCGATTAGACAGCTGTGTGAGGTACTGCAAGCGCTCCAAGATAGGATCACTACTTGAGCGATTGCCGTCATCGCACAGCCAAAATGCCAGCTCAACCGCATTTCGCACCCGACTCTCAGCCTCGCTCAGCCCTTGCTCAATGAGGTCATATAGGCTGCGGGCAAACAGGTCTTGCAGAATCGGACTGAGCTGATCTTCGGGAATAGCATAGGCTTTGCTCCTCTGCTCATCATTTTGCGGCACCCAAGCCGTGGCAATCATCCCCACTACACAGTTACGGACATGATTCCAAACCGGAGCACCGCTGAATCCCGACTCAATCGTGTCGTCCTGCGGGGCATCTTTTTTGTGAAACTGGAAACGCCCGCCTACGGCATTGGCTTTGGGCCTATAGGCATCGGAGCGATCGCCGCTCTCTTGAGCGAAGCCATAGACCGAATGCTCTTCATTCTTAATCTCTTCGCAAGAACAACGCAGGATAGGAATTGGCTTGGAACGATCTGGAGCAGGTGTGAGTAACTTTAAGGCAGCAACATCGCCTCTGTTTAAGTCATAGGGGAGCCAAGCCACCACCTGAGCTGGAATGTCATATTCATTGGGCAGAAAATCAAGGGTGACAGTTCCTTCAGGCGGTTGTTGATACTCCGCAAAGTCATCTTCATTGACGCCCATTGCTTGCAGCACAACATGGGCGCAGGTCAATACATAACCAGGGGCAACCAAAAAACCTGTCCCCACTACGCTCTTCTGGCCCGTTTCCTGATTTTGAAAAAAGATGCGGGCGATCGCGTGTTCGTAATCTTCGCGGCTAAGTTCTACTTGTGCTGCCACTTCAACGTAATCTCATAGGTTGCCTCACCACCCACTTTTGTAACCACTGCACCCACTTGAGCTATAACCAAAAGTGGTGTACGAGGGAGGCACAAAAAAAGGCGTATCCTTCTGGAAGAGAAAAAGACCAGACAAAGGAATACACCATGACTCAAGATAATGTGATCGCATTCAAAACACCAGCATCCGACGAGACGTTCAGTGATGCCCTGAGCGACTTGGTGCGACAAGGCGCCCGGCAAATCATTGCTCAGGCGGTAGAAGCAGAGCTCAATGAGTTTCTAGCCCACTATCAAGGACTCAGCGACGAGCAGGGCCGCCGAGGGGTAGTGCGCAATGGCTATCTGCCCGAGCGGACAATAACGACTGGGGTTGGTGAGGTAACGGTACAAGTGCCCAAGGTGCGAGACCGCACCGGTAGCGGCATCAAGTTCAACTCAAAGCTTTTGCCGCCGTATCTCAAGCGAGCCAAAAGTGTGGAGGAAGTGCTGCCGTGGCTGTATCTCAAAGGCATCTCAGCGGGTGATTTTAGCGAAGCGCTCGCTTCACTGCTTGGACCTCAGGCCAAAGGGCTCTCGGCCTCAACGATAGGACGACTGAAGGCGAAGTGGCAGCAAGAGCATCAGCAGTGGCAAAAACGCTCGCTTTTGGACAAGCGCTATGTCTATGTCTGGGCAGACGGCATCTACTTCAACATCCGCGATGATGAACGGCAGTGCATACTGGTGCTCATTGGGGTCACCGATAGCGGTCACAAAGAACTGCTGGGCATCGAAGCAGGCTACCGAGAGTCAGCGTTGAGCTGGCAGTCGTTGCTGTTGCGACTCAAAGACCAAGGACTGGCGCATGATCCACAGTTAGCCATCGGAGACGGTGCTTTGGGCTTTTGGAAAGCCCTGTCGCAGGTGTTTCCCACAACCAAAGTGCAGCGCTGCTGGGTGCATAAGACGGCGAATGTGCTCAACAAACTGCCCAAGCGTCAGCAACCCAAAGCCAAGTCAGCCTTGTGGGAAATCTATCGAGCTGAGACCAAGAGCGAAGCTAATCAAGCCTTCAACCGCTTTGTTCAGACTTATCAAGCCAAGTATCCAGAAGCGGCTGATTGTTTGGCTAAGGACCGAGATGCCCTGCTGGCGTTTTACGACTTTCCGGCGCAGCATTGGAAGCATATTCGCTCGACCAATCCAATTGAATCGACCTTTGCCACAGTTCGATTGCGCACTGATAAGACCCGAGGCTGCGTCTCCCAAGCGACGATCCTATCGCTAGTGTTCAAGCTAGTTGAGAGTGCTCAGCAGCGCTGGTTGCGGATTCGGGGCTTTCAGCATCTAGCCGAGGTGATTGAAGGTGTCTCATTCAAAGATGGTATTCGAGCTGAGGAGACTGATACTGATTTAGACCCGTTGCAGAAGGTCGCCTGATGATGCTAGATACACCACATTTGACAATAACTCCACCCACTTCGCCGCTGAGCTTGACACTAAATTTCACTTCCACCTCGTCAGCGGGCTGAGTCATGGCATCCACGCGATCACGAATGCTCTCGACCATCGGTTTCAAGTTATCAAGGGCCTGGTCAAACGTTTGCTTCGCTTGAGCCGCAATTTCCCCTGGGCGCTTGGAAACAGGCTTCACTGCATCCGACTGCACATCCTCAACCTCGATCAGCACCGACTGACCGTTGCCCACATCAAATTCAACAAGTCTTGTCATCACACCTTTCCCAGTCAACACCCGAGATAAAAACCATATCAGCCCCGGTCATCACTACAAGCTTATTCGCTCCATTTCGGCATACATCCAAAGAAACATTAAGTACAAATGAACTATAACAGTTACCAAAGGGCAAGAGGGCAAAAGGGCAAAGGGCTAGTCTCTCGCGAGCCCGCACACCACCCGAAAACCGGAGTCGCTGACCCCGAGGCCGGGCGCGCCCCTGAGGCGGTCCGCCGACCGGCAGAACTCAGGATTGAGGTTCCAGGAACCGCCCCGCAGTACACGACTATTTTCGCTCTCATCAGAGGATATCCAGGCGGTGCCATCTTCCGGGGCTCCTGCGTAGGTCTTATGCCAGTGGTCTTCGCACCATTCCCATACGTTGCTGTGCATGTCATGAAGGCCCCAACGGTTGGCCGGATAATGTCCTACTTCCGACGTCTGGTTCATCGTGCCACGATAATTGGCCAGCTCTGCCGTCAGCCTGTCGCCAAAATGATAGGCCGTTTGCGTTCCCGCACGACAGGCATATTCCCACTGGGCCTCACTGGGTAAGCTATACGCTTTGCCAGTTTTGGCAGCGAGCCGCCGACAGAACTCTGTAGCGTCTTCCCAACTCACCTGCTCTACCGGCAAGACATCTCCCTTAAAGCGAGAAGGGGCCGGATCAAGATCTTTGCCGATACGGTCATAGCCTGCAACGATACGCCACTGGACCTGAGTCACTGGATAGCGCCCCATCAGAAACGATGGCACCGTGACTCGATGCTGAGGTTGCTCACTACTATGGCTATTAGGCTCATCTTTCAAAGTCCCCATCCTAAATTCCCCGGCGGGGATGAGCATCAGCGTCAGAGAAACATCCTCACTCAGAGCTTCGGTGTAAGCCTTGTTCAGACACCGATAGCGATGCAGAGTCAGAGCCTTGGAAACCGTCGCCATACGTATTCCTCTTACTGCATTAGCATTAGGTTTGTCATCAACCTCCAGCTCTGCTGGAGGCTTGAAAGAAGCCGCTCAAAGCGGCAACACAGGTGAGAGGCAAACATATCGATCTCTTTGAGCTTAAGGGATTTATATCCTGTGAGCCTTTTATATTCTGTAATTCCGCACCTTGTGGGACTGTCAAACTTCACTAGTCTCCCAGCAGAGCTGGGGGTTTATGCCGATTAATAAATTCCAGCACTTTGGACACTGGCTGCCGCTCCACCTCCACCATCCGCTTCACCGTAGGCACAATGGCAACCGGCAAATACACCGTCCCCCGACTATCCGGCTCATCCCAGCGATAGTAGTAGCTCACCGTCGGATGCACCCGCTTACGATTGCCCACCCGCTCCTCAATCCAACCAGACGCAAAGCCCTTCGGCACATGCCGCCTGCACTTCCCACCTCCCCCAGAACAAGACGATTGAACCCGCACCGGCGCAGCCTCCACCACCGGCTCAACCCCCTGTTCTGGGGGAGACAGCAACTTGCCTTCAGTGGGGGCCTCTCCACTAAACGGCACTGTAAAGGGTGCTATACGCCCCGATAACAGCGATAACTGCAGTCCTTCGTCACTTGGGTCATCTATACGCTGCTGGCCGTGATATTCGGCAATAAGCCGCTTCTGAGTCGGTCGAAAGCGCGAGTCATAGCGCAGGTGGCAAAGGCTGCACAGCGCTTTCAGGTTGACGCGATCGCAATTTTGCGGGTCTTGGTCAAGGTGCGCCACCGTCAGAACGTAGTGCCCCCGCTTACGCAGTAGATCAATTGGGTTCCAACCCATGCGGTCGCAAAACTGCTCCCAGCTCTCACCGGCGCGGCGACAGCGCCGCCCACAGGCTTGACAAGTCCAGTTCGCCTCAGTGCGAAGGCGTAACGAGATATCGTCCCAATCATCGGGATAGCGCGATCGCTTAGAAGGCATGATTCAAGCTCCCTATCCACGCACTTAGCTCATCCCAAGACCGCTGCCGCAGCTGCTCGAACGGAATCCACCGCTCATTTTTTAGACAGACTGTCAGCACGCCTTCTCGCATCTCGGAAGCAACCACTAAGCTACGCCTGCGGGCTTCATTAAACCAGGCCCCAAAGCCCGTTGGTGCAGTATGACCTTTCTCGGGCTGCCAGCTATCTTCAATCGCTCGCTGTAGAAAGCGGGTCGGATGCTTCACAGTCGCTCGCTTTTCCTCTAGACAGGCGATCGCTGTGGGTAACCGCTCCGGCCAGAGAGCAATCACTCGCTGCAAGTTGCGATCGCGCAGGTTCACACCTATTTTCTCTGCTCGCTGTAAAATCGGCGGTGTATATTTCCCTTCGCGATTTTCCTGAGCTTCTAAGCTCTGATTTGAAACACTAGGCCGATCGTTTGAAAAATCTTCACTGTTAAGTAGCTCTGGGTCTTGAGCTTGTTTAAAACTACATACGTCTTTACACACACTTTGTGGTGGTGAGTTGAAAAAAGGTTGTAGAAGATCTGTAGCGTCACAGAACGTTTGCTCAGCTTCGGTTTCAGGCTCGACCTGTCCCAAATCTGAGACTGACTGTCCCGCCAGTGAGACACCTTGTCCCAGATTTGGGACAGGTATTCCCGCCAGTGAGACACCTGTCTCGCCAGCGGGACATACATTTGTACTATCCAAATCGGCCTCACTAGAACCATCTGGAATGCACAGCTCGACAGCACCAATGATATTTTCTTGGAGCTTGCCTTCAGCAATCAGGGCAGCTTTAGCCCGGTAGAAGGTGCTACGCGGAATTTCCCACTGGCGGCAAAATTCTGTAACGTTATCGATGCGCCACCACCAGCCCACGCGACGCTGGGCCAGTATTAGGTGATAGAGGTAGCCTTTCGGCGTATAGTCACCCTGCTTCCACAGCTCAAAAACTTCCAAAGGGGTAAGACGAAGATGGGGTTCTTTAACCCGGTCTTGAGATGCATGTGTCATAATTAACAAACAAATGATTTATTTTCAAAAATTCCCCGAAGTTCCTACGCTTCGGGTTTTTCATGCGCATACAGTTCTATGCATAGAACTGTATTTCTACTGAGGCTCAGCGCCTCCGCGATGGCGATTTAGGAAAGCTTTTGCTTCTGCATCCGGGATGAAATAGAGGCGGGATACCTGATAAGCCTTCAGCTCAGGCGGGCGTCCATATCGGCCCGTGATGAAGTGCAGCACCCACTTGGGGGTTTTTCCTAGCTCACGCGCGAGTTCTTGAGGCGTCCAATAGCCCGGTAGCTGCCTCTCATGAGGCAACCTTTTCGTCAGTGTTATGCCATCGGATAACGATATCGCCCCCCATTGCTTTGACAACTTCAGCGACATTGCTGTAGCGTCGGCCTTCAGGTTCACTCAAGGTTTTAGCCACAATTGAGGAAACGTCTGTCACCTTTTTGGCTCCTCGGTTTTCAGCGATCCGCTTACTGACCTCATATTTGGTAATCCCAAGCATGTCGAGGCGCTCTTGCAAAATATCTTTCATAGTCATGCATCGCAGATTGAAGCCTATATACGCTATAAGCGTACAGCATGTAAGAGCGCACGATCCTTGTTTAAAGCATTGTTTCGATCTATTACTAAATGGCTAACTGAAGTGCGATCACAGCACATTTAGCAATACGGTTTAAAGTTGACTTCAGCTTTAAGTTCATGGTGCGGGGTTGGTTCCCCGCATACGGTACAGTCATCGCTCAGGCTACTAGGCCGAGTCCTGAATCTTCTGCGATCGCAATCCTAGCAATGCGCTCACGCGCTACCAGCTTGGCAACCGAGAAAGCAGACCGCAGTAGCTCTAAAGTAATGTCCTGCTTCAGGCGCTTCTCTCGCTGATTATTAGCCAACGCTAACGCTGCTTGATAATCGTAATTCTGGCTGCGTAGCTGGTCACGCTTTGCCTTGCGCTGCTCACTGTTACGCAAATCGCGATCGTCGGCTACTGCGATATCGATTCGTAGCTCAATGGCTGCCTGCTGCTCAGCCAGCTCAGCTAGGCGCGCATCTATGCGGGCAATGACCGCTCGACAGCGAGCAATCTCTAGCGGGTAGTCCTCAAGCTTAAGATCTGGATTCTTGGGCGTATATATCATATTTATGCTTTAACGCAAAGACATTTCGGGGACTATGTGCCCCCCTGATAATGAAATTGATTGGCCTACGGCAGATACTCAAAAACTCGTTTGATCAGCTGCGCAGTTTTCTCTTTCGCTGCGAGATACTCTTGCTCAATTTCTGCATCGACCTCAGACGAACGATGAAAATGATCTCGCTTGAGCAAAAAACGATCTATGGCGCTTGAAAGGTCAGCTAAATCAGCGGCGTAGTCATCTTCAATTTCTTCTTCAGTGGGCACCCAGTCACCCAAACACTGATCTAAAAACTTCTCTTGCTCCGGGGTATAGTGTGTTCCTGTTATGCTATTCATTGTGCAATTTCCCAAAAGTTGTACGTGGCTCCCTGTTGACGCAGGGGGCTTTTTAATTGCCTCAGCCACACTTAAATTATATCATAAATGAGCTATAAATATAGCTTAAACACGCTATAATATAGAAAGCGCAGAGGGGAAACGGCAAGCGTTAGCGGCGAAGGTCTGTTACACAAATCGCAGACGCCAGACGGCACGTAGCCTAAGCAGGCAGCGACAGAACCCGGACAGAGAGCGGAAAACACTCTCACGAATGGCCCAGTAAGCCCAACCTAAAATGATTGGAAACCGACCGGAGTAAAGGTGAGAGCCAGCGCGCGAGGCAGCAACTGAGCAACGGCAGCAGACGAAAAAGCAAGAAAACTCACCTCAGCTAAAGGCCACAGCTGAGGGCGCTATCGGGCAGAGCAACGGACTTTATAAGGCACTCTGCCCCTTTGCCCACTCAAGATAAAACAATGAAGCAGCTAGAACTTAACCCCAAGCCCGACATATTAAACGCCTGTGCCTGGGCACGGCTACCCCATCGCGGCGCTGGTATCGTGCTAGCAGTACCAAAACCGCTACCGCTAGGGCTAGCTCCGTGGCTGCGATCGCAAGGCTGGCAACTAGCAGGTTACGCAGAAGATCGAGGACAAGCAGCGGTCTGGCTCATCGGTGGTGTAGAAGCTGACCTACTCGGCTGGCTACCTCGGCCACGCAGCGAAGGCAGTCGCACAGCGGGGAATCTGCTGCCCTGGTAGGCTTGCCCTAGTCGGACAGCGGACGGGCGAAACCGCCCGAGCACCGCACGCCGCACGGCCACATCGAACCACGGTAGGCAGGGTCACGCTGTCAAGGCCGTAGCGCAGCGGAGAGCGAAGCGTGCCTTGATCAGTGGGGCCGCCGTGGTAGCCTTTCTTGGCAGTGGCACGAAGGGCGCAGGGCGGCCAGCAAAAAAACGGGCAACCCCTTGATCGTGCGGGAAGGGTGGCTTAGTGGCTCATTAAAAAAGCGCCCAACCATACAATGCGGAGCGCAGCGGAGCCAACATAAAAAGGGCAACCCTAGCTGATCAAGCCACTAAGCCACCCTGGACGCACAAACAATAAGCGCCCAACCACTCAATCTTTCGCCCTTTGTCTTTCAGCATCGGGTAGTTCGCGCTTCGGGATCGAGAGCGTTTATGTGGGGTGCGATCGTGAAGCGGATATGATGCCAAACAAACTAAACGGACACTCACATGTTGGCTGTAAGTGTGCTGTCTTGATTGTGTGGAGTGACGCGCCATTAGCATGACTGGAGCGAATGTTGGCAGCGGTACGGACCTCAAATATAACGGAAGCTGGTCTGGCGGAACAACAGATATCTCGCCTTGGCTAAAGGCTTGCCTTAAGTATGCCAGAGAGGGCTAGCGGGAAATAATAACGTTCCTGATCTCCGCTAGCCCTTTGTAAGCTTAAAACAGTCCAACCATGCTACAAGCATATAGCGCCTATTAGGGACAGTGGTGCACAACCACTACCCTTCCACCACTAGGCTCCATCCTTTTTACAGCGCATAACTTATTAAGGAAAGCTACACTGCACTCGTCCACCTACTTAATCAATGTAGCCAACGGGCTCATCAATCAAGCAAAAGAACACAGACATGCCTAGTTAAGTATTTTATGTGGATCCATTTAGGAAGAAGAACTCATGCCATACACTGAGCTGTTATCTTCAACAAGATAAGATAGGTTTTATTACGTCACCGGCCTTCATGCTGTAGAAACCCTGATGAACTAAGTGGGGAATCGCAGTATATCTCTATCAGCTGCCTAATGCCCGGCGGAGATGTCATCAGCCCTAGACTGGCGATTATAAGAACTCCAAAAAATTTGCTTCTACTGCGTCCATGAAATCTGAGCCAAGGACACTCCCTTTCTGTCGAAAATAGTGCAGAGATGGTAAGAATAAGTCCGGCAGGTAATAATGATAGTAATCTAGCGACTGTAACAGACACTCTCTGGATGACTTTAACTCGGTTCTCTTGCATTTCCTCATGAAGTTCTAAAAAGTCTCCAATAGCTTCATCTCTGATACTCTCAGGAACCAATGGCGAAATTACATTGCTGAAAATTGTCAATAGTTTATCTTCCATAGGTTCCCTTTGCCCCTTATCAAGCTTGTTTTTGCAAGTATTACATACCTGTTGTGAAATTGATTCTTCTAAAGCCCTAGGTATCTGTCGATCTAAACACTCGATGGGTCTAGCTCCATTGAGTGATGGTTGCTGCTCAATAGTAACCTGAATGCCTTCATGCTCATCTAATGGCAATAAGAAACAGCTTTTTGGGTAAATATCGTGGTTCATAATCATGTGAGGAACATCTAAACAGTCAGATTTACGTACTTGGGAAGGTGAGCCATATTTCCTCTCGCCAACATGTTCTGCTGTGTCATGGCCAGACGAAATTGATGGACAGTTTACTGCGCTTGAAAGATTGGGCTGACAAGGGCCAGCTGTCAAAAGAAATTTTTTGTCCATAAAATCCTCTGAGATGTAAGCGAACGGTCAATAAATGAAGCTAGTATTGATAGAGTTGTTTCTATCACTTGCTTGTAGTGATGATGCCTGCCTCTCAATACTACGAGAAGCAGGCAGCGACAAGCATTAACAAGGTGAACAGCTATAGTCTAGTTGGTCACGCATAAGCTGAAGCTCCTTTAGCGCTGCTAATCCTGCAGCTGTGATCCTGTAGTACTTACGCATTCTTCCACGACGCGCTTTAGAAGGAAACTCGTTTTTTTGATAGGACTCGATGAATCCTGTGTCCTCCAACTGCTTGAGCAAAGGATACAGATTACCGGCTGTGAGGAAGCATTGAAAACTGCTGGCTTCAGCAATTTTCCGGGAAATTTCTGCGCCGTAGCATGGCTCATGCTTGACGCTTAGGAGAATCCATTCCGAAGATTTATTAATCTTCCAAAGAGGGTTCATTATATGATCACCAATAAACAGCAGAGAAAGCCTGGGCAAACAAGGCAGAGTCTGAGACCATATTCTGGCTTTAGATATCTGTCTCTTGCTATAAGATTTCTTATAAACGAATTTTGAAATTAGGCTATAAGTCTGTCTTCCACTAATATAATTGGCACTCAGCTATTTAGCTGAAGTTTTGAGAGTTACAATCAACTTTCCAGTTCTGCTATTAAAAGATAAGTTGGCTAAGCATGCCGTAACTTCTACATTAGAGACAAAATTCAGCTATGGAAGCTACATTGGAAAGGTGTCCCGCTATTCTAATATGACACTTTTAGGGGTGAAATCTATCCTCATCCAAGGCATTTTTATCAGTTTGCTTATATCTCACTTCTGATTGTTGCTTATTTTTAGGCTTGCTAGATTCGCTGTAACAAACAGAGGTGAATGAATATGTCTGCCTTGAGCCAAAACATTTTTATGAAATTAGGAATCGTAAGCTCCCTAATTTTAAGTAGCAGCAATGCAGTAGCCGCAAATCAAATCCAAGTGTGGACACCTAATTTTGGTTACGAAGCTGGAAGTTGGCGCGTCAGCCAGCACATTCGTACCTTAGCCGATGTGAACGGTGACGGGAAAGACGATATCGTTGGTTTCGGCAATTCTGGGACGTTTGTCTCCTTATCAACGGGGTCTGGGTTTACTTCTCCTCAGAAGTGGGTCAATGACTTTGGTCGTAATGAGGACGCTGGTTCTTGGAATTTAGACCAGCACATTCGTACCTTAGCCGATGTGAACGGTGACGGGAAAGACGATATCGTTGGTTTCGGCAATTCTGGGACGTTTGTCTCCTTATCAACGGGGTCTAGGTTTACTTCTCCTCAGAAGTGGGTCAATAACTTTGGTCGTAATGAGGACGCTGGTTCTTGGAATTTAGACCAGCACATTCGTACCTTAGCTGATGTGAACGGTGATGGGAAAGACGACATCGTTGGTTTCGGTAATGCCGGGACGTTTATCTCCCTATCGACAGGCACTGAGTTTGTTTCACCTCAGATGTGGATCAATAACTTTGGTCGCAATGAGGACGCTGGTTCTTGGAATTTAGACCGGCACATTCGTACCTTAGCCGATGTGAACGGTGATGGGAAAGACGACATCGTTGGTTTCGGCAATGCCGGAGTTTTTGTTACCACCAGATAATAGAACTGGATTTAGGAGGCTGGGACTCAATAGAGGGGGTTTTTGCATAACCCCCCGAAAAGGTATAGTCCAAACTGAGACAGATGAGTCTCAACCCTGGGCGTAAGCTCTCTCAAATTTAGCAGCCCGTGTTACAACCACTGCGCCCTAAGGCGCAGCAGCCATAACAAAAAGCCCCAGCGACTGCCAGAGCTTATTCGACCAGTATCTTTAGAGCTGAGCCCAGCTATTCACAATTAAGGCTTAAAGCCCGAAATCGCTCCCAGATATTGCAAATTCTCCAGGCGCTTTCCCGCTGCCAACGGATTTTCCAAGCCCATCGCTTCAGCAAGCTGGCCTACAGACGTAACGCAATAGATTGCGCCCTCTTGGAGTGCAACAAGGATCTCGTAAAGTCGTTGCTCGCCGGGCGAAAGGTTCAGCGCGTATTCAGTATCGACAGTGATATACGAGCAGCCCTCTAGAACGCCCTCTTCAGTGTGGTTGAACACTAGCCTAGGTTGCCCTGCCTCTTTGAGTTCTTCCTGACTGAACTCTAAATCAGCGTAGCCAGAATCATGCTCTAGATACAGTTCGAGGTTTTCTAGATTGTTCTCAACTGAATACATGGCTTGATGCAGGAGTACTAACATACTCCTACACTTTACCAGCAATTTCACCAAAAGCGCCAAGCTGACTGCTCTGAGTGTTCAGAGTCGCTATCATCTTCTTCCCGATCGAAGGTATCTTCTAGGTCTTCCTTTTCGTCAATTACCCTATCTGAGTGAAATCGATACTGGCTAGAATCTCGCTGGTCAACCTTCTCAGCAGCATTGTACATCCGCATAAGTTTTTCATCATCACCTCTTTCTACACCAGCAGCACGTAAAGATTTTTCAGTTTCTTTCACTCCTTTCGTAGGGATATCGGCTACCCAGTGATCGCCTTCGTCATTGCTGATTTCAACTAGACTCCGATCTTCCTCTTCGTCGTCTTTCTTGCCAAACGGCCACATTTTAGAAACTCCTTTAGATTAAGTATCGCTGCCTATACGCCGCTGCCTTAAGGCATTTGTAGTTTGCAATTCAGCTTGTAACTCGGCCTGGTAGAGCATGACCGCTCGCTGTTGACCTCGCGCTACAGCCGCTTTCAAGTCTGCTTGCGATAGATTTTCCTCAGCGGCATTGACCTGATCGATTAGGCTTTCAAGGCTCTGGAGCTGCTGGGCAACGGCTAACTCAATATCCGTAGTTTGACTCTGACGTAGAGCCAGGACGCTGCCGACCTCTTCGGGCATCAACTCACCCTCAATGACGCCAGCACTAGACCACTCTTGTGAATAACGGGCTCTTGCATCGGTCACCCATGCGTCGCGATCGCAAGTCTCGACTTGAGCGAACTCGTCGAACAGAGAGCGAGCCAGGTCGGTGTAACCCTGCTTGGTTTTCAGCAGAGGCTCGGGGGCAACTTTCCTAAGCCAGCTAAACCAGCGATTTCGGATGGTGCTATCGCTAACGTTGTACGCCTGAGCGATAGCCTGTGCGGTATGGTGTCCGCCTGTGTGCGCCGATACGTTCGGTAGCACGTTCGGTTGTGTGCTATGCATAGATTGAATCCTTTGACGATAAGGGTTTTGCTGGTGTCCGGGAATGTACGTTTGATGTGCGGTGGTAGTACGATCAAATGTACGCCCGTATACTCGACACTACGATAGGACAGAACAATCGACACGTCAATATAAATCCTTATAAAACATAACTTTGTTTACTCTACACGACAGGATACATATAAGCAGACACGACCGACTCGACAAGAAGGATTACACTATTAGGCGTCCTTGAGTTTGTGTCATGACTGAGCTTGATGAAATTCCGGTATCTTCGCTAGCAGATCGCTATGGCGTTCATCGCTCCCAGGTCTACACACGCATGGAAGCGCTAAAGCGCAGGAATCCAGAATTGATTCCCCATAAACGCGGTAAAAAGGCGTACATCAGCCGCTACATGCTTGAGTGTCTAGATGGGATGGCAGCCTTAGTGCAGCAGGGTCAAACAACTGAGGAAGCGGCTGATCAGGTGTTAGCTAAGCTGCCTTCCAATCGAGCTAACAGTCGAGCCGACAGTCCAGTAGACACAAGACACATTGGCTCATCAGCACTAGCAATCACGCAGGCTGATGAAACCAAAGATGCCGAGCCAGACTTTGATGAGTTACTAAAAATGCTGCGCGGCTTGCAGGAGCTGGCCGATAACGATTGGTGGCTCAGCACCAGTCAGCTGGCTAAGGTGATGGGGCTAAACAGTTTGCCCAGCGGCGACCAGTTCGAGCGCTACGGATTTCGCTTCATCAAGGCAGGTAAAAATGGCGCTGAGGTAGCCTGGAAGGTAGAAAAGCTGTAGCCGACTATCATAAAGTAACTGAAGGCTTGAAGAGGTCTAACAGATGACCAGCCAGCTAACTAAATCATCAATCAGCTTTGAAGAATACTTGCTGCTCCCCTACGACGGCAGAAAGACCGAATTCGTTGATGGGCAAATCATTGCAATGACCGAACCCAGCACGCTGCATATCGTCATCATCGGTTGGCTGGCCGATCAACTCAAATTCCATATCAAGGAAGAAGCCCTCGAACTCGACGTTTGCAGCGGTCCTGGTGTGCAAATCCCACGGGTAGGTAGACGCGATAATTGCCGCGATCCTGATTTGATTGTTTGCGATCGCGCCCAGTGGCGAGGGATGCGCCATCTCACCAAGTCAATTTTTTTGAAAGGGAATCCGCCAGCGCTGGTCATCGAAGTAGTCAGCCCTGGCACGGTCAAGACAGACACCGTCTATAAACGGGCTGAATATGCCGATGCCAGGGTACCTGAATACTGGATAGTCAACCCGGTAGATGGCTATGTGTCAATCTGGGTGCTTAACGGACGCATATACGAGTGCACGGGCGAATATCGAGCGGATGAGCGAATCCAGTCAGCTCTGCTACCTAAGCTTGAGCTATCAGCCGGTGCCATCCTTGACCCGTGGGAAGCCTGAGCAGCGCTCAGACGCCTTAACCCTTGTCGTACAAATAGAGCCCTAAGCCAAACCTCGCTGCCGCCCGCCGAAACGCCATTGACTCAGCGTTGCTGCTCGGGTCGCCATAGGCTAGCTCAAGTACTTCGCCTTGATCATTCACCCGTTTTAGCTCCTCAGTGCCAGTGGCCTCGCGGTAAAGGTTGCCATTGGCAGTCGGAATCGTCAGCCGACCTACTAGAAACAAGCGATCGGCACTCATGCCCATTCTGCAGACTTCCCACGTCCAGCCCGGCGCATATTTATCCAAAATCCGGTTGACCGTATGCCACGGGATATAAGGAATACGGCTGCCCTTCAGCTGTTTAGTTTCCAGCATTGACTGCGGCAGCGGTCGCGACAGCGCCGACTGAATTTGATTCAGCGTCCATTCTCCAGGCGCGCTAGGCGGCGATAGCTTCTCTGTGGTTTGCATGATCATTCGAGGGGAGATGCCCTCCCCTGCCTCCTCAAGAACGACTAAAACGGGATCTTTTCTTCGTACAGGCTGCAGCGCTCGGCATAGTCTTTCGGCAGCTGCTCTAGGTCAGCCGCTGCTCGGGCCTCACAGAAGTCGCCTAGCTGGGCTGTAGTGCCATTGGCCAGTGCAGCTGCTCGCTGAGGTCGCCAGTTGACGCACTGTTCGCAGGTCGGTGCATAGTCAATAACTGGTGAAGTATCAGGTAGGGCGGCTAGTTCGCGTGCGATCGCAGCTTTACCCCAGCGCTTCACCAGCTCAGCCAGCTCTAGCACAGCAAAGCCCCACTCCTCAGCCTGCTGGTCTTGCTGCTGCTCTCGGTCGGCCTGTTCTCTGAGATAGGCCAGCTCTACGGGTTCACAGACTCGCATGGTTAAAACTCCTTGGGTGAATGAAGGGAAGCAACGCCCTGCAAGGGCAGGGCAAAACAGCGCTAGGCCGCTACGGGCAACGGCTGACGCTGATATTGCTCAAGCAGCTGTAACCGCTGGTTAGTGATAGCGAGATACTCACCCAAGGAACTGAACCCAAGCTGACCGAGAACCGCATAGCCATGCTTGCAACACCCCTTACCCAAAAACTCGACCTGGTTTTTATAGTCTTCGCAGGTGCAAGCGACAGCCTGATCTGACACCTCGACCACATAGGCGCTGCCCTTGTCGCTGTTATGCACGGTGTAGCGGCTAGCATTATCAAGCCAAGCCACCACCCGCAACGCCTGGGCAGCCTCACGCCGCCACTCGACAAAGTGACGCTTGAACCCAGCCTTGGGCATGAAGGTAGGGCGATAGCCAGGCACCCACACCCAGACCACTCGATGCCACTCACGCACCTGAATCTCGTTGAGGCGACGATAGAGCAGCCCCCACATGCGTCGTAGGGCAGCAGCAGAGTAAATCAGATTAGAACGAGTTACCATGAGAAGACCTCTTAATGGGGTAAACGATGGGCAATCGCTGTGCTTGCAAGGCTTTGAGCGATTGCCTATAACTCTATTTTACCGCAGCACCCATGGATATCAATGGAAGCCACGCGACTTCATGGAAGCTTCATCCTTTGATATCAGCGGATATCGTGTGCTAGCTTGGCTGTGTTGATGGATGAGTAGCAATGCAAAAGCGCAATGATAGAGGTCGTTTCGTAACCCGAGCGGACAGCCTCGGTAAGTCAATTGGTCTAAGAGTCAGCAAGCAACTAGAAACCGCGCTGCATGATTTTGCAGGACAAGATGGCGTACCTGTGGCTGTCTGGTGCCGCCAAGTTGTTGAGGCAGCTATCTTAGAGCGGCAAGAAGAAGCTGAGTGAGCCGCAACAACATCCTTACCTCACAGCCAGAAATCTGCTGCCCTGGTAGGCTTGCCCTAGTCAGACAGCGGAAGGGCGAAACCGCCCGAGCACCGCACGCCGCACGGCCACATCGAACCACGGTAGGCAGGGTCACGCTGTCAAGGCCGCAGCGTAGCGGAAAGCGAAGCGTGCCTTGATCAGTGGGGCCGCCGTGGTAGCCTTTCTCGGCAGTGGCACGAAGGGCGCAGGGCGGCCAACAAAAAACGGGCAACCCCTTGATCGTGCGGGAAGGATGGTTTAGTGGCTCACTAAAAAGCGCCCAACCACACAATGCGGAGCGCAGCGGAGCCAATGTAAAAGGGCAACCTCAGCTGATCAAGCCACTATGCCAGCCTGGACGCACAAACTAACAAACGCCCAACCACTCAATCTTTCACCCTTTGTCTTTCAGCATCGGGTAGTTCGCGCTTCGGGGGCGAGGGTGTTTCTGTGGAGTGCGATTGCTGAGCGTATGCAAAGCCAAATAAACAGGCAAAACTAGACCGTCTGTAAGTGTGCGACACTAGCTCGTTTGTATGGAGTGACATAACACCAGCACGGCTGGAGCCAGCACAAGCAGCTTAGAGAAACAACCGCATATCTTCCAAGAGGCTCTAAATATATTGTTCTCTCACTTCAGTCTTCTTTGACCCCTTTGACAAAAATAGTCAAGACCTTGAAAAAGAGACACAATGCCAGCATTGCAGAAACAAATCCGCCATACTCTACCAACTTAACTATAATCGGTTCCGTTAAACCAAAAGGGAACTCTGAGATTTCAGATACCTGAGCAGCTGTATTACTAAAATTGCCTTTATTCATGGGCTTAGTCTCAATCATATTGACAAAATTGTGTCACAATGTATTACAATTGGAAGTAAGGGAAACCGCCATCTAAATTAGATGAAACCGCCCCGAACAGAAGGATTTCGGTTATCCGAAAACAGAGAGCGTTATGATCAAAGCATGTTTGCTGTATCACAGCATGTCATACACATAGAAGAAGGTTATGTCTAACAAGGCTTCTATAACTGCCAGAATTCCTGAAGAATTACTTGCTCAGGTTGAAGCACATGCTCAATCGACCGGTAAAACTAAAACGGACATTCTGACAGATGCTCTTTTAGAATATTTAGGTGGTGAAGGCTCTAACACAGAAGCAGTCGCTAATCTACAGCAGCAGTTGTACGAAGTACAGCGACTATTTTTGCTTCGAATAGGAACGTTGGAAGGGCGCATTAGTTTTTTAGAGCAAATTAATCAGGTTCAACCTACTTCTAATGAAATTCCTCAAATATCACCCGAAAGTAGACGTATTACAACTCCCCGTCTTCTTCCTGCAAAGCAAGCTATTGCCGATAACCAAGTAGTTTAAAGTGTTAGGATGCTGCGATCGCAACTATCCCATTCCAACTGTCACATAGCAAATCAGCTTCAGAGTCTCATTCTGCCGTTCTAGAAGCGGTCACCAGTAGCTGCTGACTGCTCAGCTATCCCCTTGACAGACTCCACAAAGCAGCAGATTTAGAGCCAACGCAAGCACACCACTATACGTCTGGACCCGGTGCAAGGGTATCCGGTTGCCTAAGCTTATACAGGCTATCCAAGCCATGTATGACACTGTGGCTTGGGTAATTCTCAGAACTTAGATAGATTACGACGAATTGCATTTTTCACGATTCCAGAAACATAGACGGAAGCTTCTGAGGATTCTGACACCCTGATGGGAGAATGCTCATCATTTTCTGATTCCAGAATGATTTCTCCATCGCCTTGCTTATAGCGTTTGACCATCGTCTCGTCATTGACAGCAACCACCACAATCTGACCATTTATAGACTCTGGTGAATGCGAAGCAAGTTTCTCAACAATTAGCCAATCGCCAGGATATATTCCAATCCCGATCATCGAATCACCAGACACAGGTACGATAAACGTTCTGTCAGGTTCTTCAATGAGTGTCTGAAGAAGATCTACCTCCTCGTAATTAGTATTCAGAGAATCCCCCCCGACGCTGGATGTGCTGTGCTCTCCGGCAGATACTGGATAGTCATACTTCCTAATCTTTCGGAATTCAGCTGATTGTAGAGCATTAATAAGCTCTTGTCCTCTCACACCTTTTTCCCAGAGGTGTTCTAGTGTTGAAACTAAGTCATTTCCAATGGATTTAGGAACCCCGATTCTAGAGGCTTCCTCCCCCCACTTGAGTTTTTTACCCGCGTTTTCCCGGCGGCCTCCTCTCCCCATTATTTACTTTTCCCCCATACTGCAAAGGGGTAGATCGCCTGAGGCTAGATGTCTGGAGCTTTCTTGATCAGGTAAGGAAGGAAGCGACCAGCAAGAAATTCCGAAAAGAAGAATAGCCCGGATTAAGTAATTCCAGGACTTTTCAGAAACTATGACACGAAAGCCAGCACAAGGGCCTTGCACTGTGTGGTCATTGTTATTGACATGCATAATGTTCGAATTAAAGTGAGCTATGCACTCAAGCTAATACAAATGAACTAATAAGCACTAGCTCTATTTGAAAAACATCCAGATATCAAACTTGCATCAAAAATTGCTGAAATGCTTGTCAACCAATCAGAGCAGCTAAATAAATGCTTGTGTTTGAAAAAGGATCAAATATCAAACTTCTATTTAGAGAACCACCAAAATCTTTTCCTGTCTGTGATTTCATACCAGCTATCACACTGCAGCTACCTGATTGAACGTCTTCCAGACTTCAATCAGGTCTTCACGAATTTTGTAGCGGTATATTTTGACCAGATGCCCAGTGAGTTCGCAGCGACCTGGGGCTAAAATCGCAGGCTATCAGTGCGTATTCGCTCGTTTGGGAACTTCGGCCCATCTATGCGTTGCGATCTCAGCCCCAAAAAATAAGCCCCCTGAGCTTCAGGGGGCTATCTAAGATTTTTAGCTCCGCTTATTTAAAGCCTGATATTGCCCCAATGCTTTGGAGATGTTCTAAACGATTTAGCACACTAAAAGAGCATTCCAGCTTTAGCGCTTCCATCAGTTTGCTAATGGTCGTAACCGTGTAAACCGTGCTTTTCTGAATGTCGCGTAGCAACCTGTAAAGCTCCTGCTGCCCCGCTGACATCTCTAAGGAGTAATCAATATCAACCCACAGATAGCTCACGCCTTCAATATTTCCAGCTTCATTGCTGCCGCAGAGGATGATTTTTTCTAACCGGCACTTCTCCTCCAGTTCTCTGATTTCCTCATCTCTCAACGCCTCTTCATGCACGCTGTCCCATTCGCTGTCAATGTCGAAGTTCTCTAGGCAATTGATACGTGAGATTTCCATAGCTCTACTTTCCTTCAATCATTCGTCTGACTTCTTCAGCGGCGGCTCTTTGAATGGCTCCTTCGTCCTTGTAAATATCATATCTCGGGCTGTCGTGGTCATCAGCCGCATCTTCATAATTGCGCCTTGTAGAATCCCTGTTCCAGTATTGTTCTGCTCCCTGCGCACTAGCCTCATTCCAGTCGTCCTGCTCATCGGCTTCACTAGCTTCATCCAACTCAAGCTCATCGATAATCCGATCAACCATATAGCGCAGCTCTTTAGGACTACGTGTGTTGATTTCTCGCTGCTGGGCAAGCAGACCTCTTACCTTGTCAATGTTTTCCTTCTTGATGCCTGCACGCTTCAGTTTTTTCTCAATTTCCTTAACCGCGCTCGTCGGAATCTCAATGACATCGTGGGTACTGCCAGCGTCTGAGATTTCAATCAGCGATTTATCCTCATCGTCTTTACCGAGGTTGAATAACCATCCGAACATTGCCTATTCTCCTAAGTCGCCCTCGTAAACTATCGCAACACCTATCAAGGCTCTACCTCATTGCCTCCCATGCGTCTTTGTCTTAGGGCATTTGTAGTTTGCAGCTCAGCCTGTAACTCTGCTTGATAAAGCATCACCGCTCGCTGCTGACCTCGGGCTACGGCAGCTTTCAGATCCGCTTGCGATAGATTTCCCTCAGCGGCATTAACCTGGTCGATTAAACCTTCAAGGCTCTGGAGCTGCTGAGCGACGGCTAGCTCGATATCTGTGGTTTGCGTTTGACGCAGCGCTAGGACATTACCGACTTCCTCGGGCATTAACTCACCTTCAATCACCCCGGCACCGGCCCACTCCTGAGAGTAGCGAGATTTAGCATCGAGCACCCACTGCTTGCGATCGCGTTTCTCAACTTGAGCAAATTCATCAAACAACGTGCGGGCCAGCTCGGAATAACCCCGCTCATCCTTCAGTAGACCGGCGGGGGCGACCTGATTGATCCAATCAAACCAGCGCGTTCGCACAGTTGACTCAGCTACATTGTGCGTCTGTGCGATCTGCTGTGCGGAGTAGTGCACGGCTACGTGCGCTCGGATGTCCGCTAAGGTGCGCGGATCTGTACTATTCATAAGTTGAATCCTTGACTGATAAGGGTTTCAGCGTGTGAGCCCTATGCACGCCCGTTGTGCTCGAACCGTGCGAACAGATGTGCGGCTCACGCACAAATAGTACACCATTATCGATTAATCAATTACTCAGCTAACCGCTTAATCGATTAATCAGAATGTTATAATGCTTTCATAGCGATAGTTACAGCTCTCATTTTTATTTCTAAATTTTGATTAATCGGCAAATCGATTAATCGCTTAAGCAATTGAGTGAGCGCGCTTTGTATGGCTTGCCTGCTGTTAAATAGCTCTGCCAGAGCAGAGTCGCAGTCAATTCGCGACTACCTACCCATCTATTTCGATTAACTGCTTAATTGCTTAATCAGCTATCCATTTTTCTAGAAGCTCAGTTATCAGGTCGCTGAAATCTCCGCTATGCCTGACCAGCTTAATCTTGACCTCCTCATTCAAAGCCTTCGGAATGTAGGCCCCGACCTGAATGTAATTAGGATCTGATCGCTTACCTGTCTTCTTACGTTTTTTCGAAGATGATGCAGTAGATTCTGCTGCCTTTTTCAGGTCTGGCTGCTGTTCGTACGACTCAGCCAGATTACTGAACATATCAGCCACATCCTTTTTAACCTTAGCCATAGGTTTCTAGCTCCTTCCCAAGCGCTTGATATTCACCCCAGGCGATGCGGCCAAACCGATCGCCAGACTCATAGACCGGCACTCCCTGTAGAGCCGCCTTCTCATAGGCAGTCAATCGCCTGATTTGCTGCTTGACCACTGTAACGTTTAAGCGCTTAAGCGTTGCTCTAGCGGCATCAGCAGTTGCCTTTTTTCGACTATCTACCATTGTCAGCAGCACTGCATAATCGCTTAACTGATTAAGCATTTTGACGGTTCCTAGCAGTGCTTCAAGGGCTAAGGCATCCGGCGTTGTCGGCAGCAGCAGTAAGTCACAGCCCGAGGCGAGTTCTTCGAGCTGGTTATGGTCTGGATGAGCTTCGGTATCAATAATGATGTGGTCTTTCCCGCGAGACGCTTTAGCGGCACCCATTAAGTCACAAACGGCAAACGGTAGGTTTCCTCGCTTGCTCCAGTTCAAGCTAGAGCGGTTGGGGTCGCCATCCACTAGCAGCGTATCCGGCGACGATTGGGCGAAGTAGCAGGCCAAATGTACGGCTGTAGTCGTCTTTCCCACGCCTCCCTTGAACCCCGCAATAGTAATGATCATCTGCTTATTCGGTTGACTGGTTAAGCGGATGATTATCGATATAACCTAACCGCCTTGACTCCATGAGCATACTTGAATCTTGGTCGATTATCTGGTTAATCGCTTAATCGATTGGGGTTGTGAACTTTTGCGATCGCGCACGCGCTGACTTGTCAGTTCGCATTTCCGATCTGCTCACCGAAAGCGGGCTCAGGCAATACTTAAGGAGCTTAGTCAGGGGTATAACTGACTGGCAGGCGTAAAAGGGTTTTCAGGAAGTTTTCGAGCTTCCCGGTATCTTCTCGATACTTCCTTGCTGTGAAGCTCATCAGCCGACTGCACTTACCACAAACGGAGATACCCCCATGCAGCTCACCTATCGCGGCGCTCGCTACACCTCCCAGCCTCAATCCATTCAGACCGCAGCCAGCCAGGAAGAAGGCGTTTTCCTCGGCACTCGCTTCCAACTCTCAATTCCTCACGCGACTCCGGCTCACCGTTCACAGCAGCTCAAGTATCGCGGCGTGGTTTATACCGCCTAAGCAACGACATCTCCTCTCTCAACAGCACACACAGCAAAAACGTTACTTGCCCTCGGCTCAGGCTGAGGGCTTTTCTTATGCAACCGTACAGCCTGTGTCTCAGAACACGCCTCAGCAGTGATCTAGCCTGCCGCCAATCTAATTCACCACTTATAGGATGAAATCATTCGAACTTAATATATGAAACCCGAAGCCCTAGCCAGTTCTGGTTGGGGCTTCTTATTGTTTCGTCAGAGCAGATAGCTTGTGACACTCATCACTACTGTCACTCAGCTATTCTCAGAAACCCCTTAAGCAAGCTTCAGATAGCGGTCAGATGACTCTCAGGTGGCACCGGCATTCTTGTAATCAATGAAGCGAAACCACTGATTTACAAGGAGCTACCTCATGAAACGCCATTTCTTTACCGCCCTCGCACTGACCGTTGCTACTGTTGCGATCGCACCCACTACCAAGGCCGCTGAATTTGAACCCAACATGACGCAGCAAAGCCGCTATGAAGTGCTTGATCGCGGTGGCTCGAAAGCTATCGAAGATATTCAAACAGCCCGCCTAGAGCATTTGGATAACCAAACTAAAGCTGTTGAGGATATCCAGGCCGTTCGCCTCGAAGCCTTGGACAGCCGCAGCAAAGGTAACGTCCACACGCTGCGTCTTGAGCATTTGGACAATCAATCCAAGGCCATCGAAGATATCCAAGCCGCTCGTTTGGAACACCTCGATAATCAGACCAAGGCGGTCGAGGACATTCAAGCGACTCGCCTAGAGCATCTAAACAACCAGAGTAAAGCCGTTGAGAATATTCAATCAGCCCGGCTAGAACATTTAGACAACCAAACCAAGGCAGTCGAAGATATTCAAGCCACCCGACTGGATGAGTTAGATAGCCGCAGCAAAGCCGCCGTTCAGTAATCAGCGAAACATCCTTCCTCACTGAGGTGAGTCTTAAATCCAATGCTGAGTCAGCACGATTGACTCAGCATTGGGCTATCTAAAGTTTGGGGCAACGCTAAGCTTCTTGGTTCAGGCTTCATTCATCGGTGCCCTTTTCCCTACAATGCTTTTCTTTTGTCGCTGCTACAGACATTGGCTATAATCGAGCAGCAGAACTCCATGTGTGGCAAATGATCAGCGCTATTTTGCTCTGATCTCCTAAAACCAAAGGAGTTAACACATGGTCAAAACCATACAACAGATAGCGCCCATACTCATGTTGCTATCCTTCCTTAGTGGAGGTATCGCTTACAAGAACGGGCAGACAGAGTTAGTGCTTTGGCTGTCTGGTCAACCACATGAGTCCCAACTTCCCGCATTAGATAAATAAGTCGGGAGGCCACACGTGGAGTGCTGCACTTAACGCCTCTTCCTAAAGCATTGAGATCGCATCCTCGATCTGCTCAGGCTTTACTTCCAAATATCGACGCAGTACATCTAAACTGCGATGGCCGGATATCTCCTGCACCACTCGCAAAGGCACACCGGCATCGCTAAGCCTAGTCAAAGCTGTGCGGCGAAAGCTATGAGTGCTGAAGCCAGTGAAGCCTAGCCGATCGCACGCTAGCCTAAGCGCCTTATCCGCAGCCTGACGAGTAATCGGTTGACCTTTGCGACCCGCGAAGAGGTAGCCAGCTACTGGCAAACTAGCCTCTCTCAAAACAGTCCTGAGCTTAGGATGCATAGCCACCTCACGGGTTTCTGCTTCGCCCTTGGTTGTGCGCTTACGAAAAACCACGACATCATTCACCAGGTCTTCTGCCCGCAGCTGACGAGCCTCACTGATGCGGCAGCCGGTGTATCGGCAGATAGAAAATAGCGCTCGCATGTTTGGAGCCAGCTCGGCCATGACTGCTTCGAGCTGATCAGCAGTCCAAATTTCAGCCTGACCGTTGCGATCGCTCTTAGGCATCTAGATAATCGTCTTTTTGTACTCTGTCCATGCAAGTTGCTCTTTTCGAGCGAAGAGCAACTTAAGAATAACCAATTTTCAAGGCATTGCTCAAATCAGCCAAAAATTGGGCTTTATTATTGAGAAATGAGCCTCATTATTGCAACTGTCACAATCGCTAGACCGCAGTGCAAATCGGTGCTAGCCCGGTTAACGAAATTAACCAACTTTGGGCATAACGAAAGAGCAAAGCCCTGAGCTGGCATCCGTTATCCTGATTAACCTGGTTTACAAATGAAGCAACCCTTAGTGGCTGGTCGTGTTCCCGCCTCCTGGCTGAAGCAGCTGGAGCAGATTCAGCAGGAAACTGGCAAGAATCAGAGTGAACTCGTTCGTGAGGCTATCGGCCAATATCTGGGTAAAACTGATCCAGAATCCATAGCATCGATGGCGCGACGACTGAGGAAGCTAGAGCAGCAATACAAGAAATTGGCGCAGTTAGTGTAAGGGGTAGTGTAATTACTGAGGGCTCACTGTCGCTCTCAAACCGCAATCGGCGGTGCTTGCTCGGCTACCTGCAGCACCCCCTTAGCCATATCCTGCGCCGCTATCTTCGCTAGCGCTTGCCAGTCGTCTGCGGTAAATAAAGTTGAGAATAGGGCAACAACTTGCGATCGCAGTGCCCTTTCTGCCATTGGCAAATGCTGATCGTCCTCCGCCACTAGCGCATCCAGCCATGCCTCCTGCTCTAGCGTTAGCTGCTTTAGATGTCGCCGCACCACTCGTCGTGCTTCAGTGTAAACCGCCTCAAAACTCAGACCCAGCCCCCAAGACTCTAGCCACTGGCATAGCTCTGGCATCAAGATCGACTGTATCCGCATCTGCCGCCGCATGGTTCTAATGGCTTCTGGCGACACTGATTTCAGAGCCTCAACATAGGGCCGCATCCTCGGACCAGCTTCGATCCAGCCATCATCTTCAGGATCATCGATTTCATTGAGCCACTCGTCACCAACACACAGGTCCATCAGGTTACCTGTCTTAGCCAATTGCTCAGCAAGCTTTTGATCATCCATCGGCCAATGCCCTTATAAGTAAGTGACTCACGGCTGAATAGCCCCGTACTCGAAGTATACCAAGCCATCTTTTTCTGGATCGGGACCGTAGTCGGGCATGTTCAGTCTATGGTAGAACCTTTCAACAGCAGGTAACGAATGTAGCCCAATTCGACCACGATAGCCCAGTTCACCACTACGCTGACGGGCAAACAGCAACAGTAGACGACCTATGCCTTTTATCCAAGGGGGTTGCTCTATATCAGCCCGATTCCACGGTGCTGAGGCAATCGCCTCGACATACACCAGCGGCCACCGCTGCGGCAGCTGCGAACGATGCCATTGGGTTTCGATAAAAATGAGCCCTTGGCTAAGACTATCCACATCTAGGGAGTAGGCTTCATAGCGCTCCTGCTGCTGAGACTGGTTCAGCTTGTAGTCCCATATCCATCCGGCATCAGGCTGATTGGCCACTCTGAGAATCGGCTTCCAAATGTCTTCGACATCCTCGAAGTGGCGCTGCTCCATCGGCACAATGAGCCCTTCTACGATCTGCCCACCACTGGTGATTAGCTGAATAGCTCTGACCATGACAACAAGCGAAGGCAAGACCCAGACAGAATCCAACTCAATCATCATAGGGCATTTGTATTACCGAAATGAGACAGAGGAGAATTAGATGGAGAGCCCCAAGTTATCTTGTCGCTGAGTCTGTAATCTGCTCTAATTCTTGTTGAGTTTGGGCTTGAGCGATCTGCCTTTCAGACGCTTTGGCTACGATCTCTTCAGTCCGTTGCCAGATCCTGAGCATCGTCACCGTATCGCTCTGACCAGTTCGATAAGCAGACTCCATCACCGCCTGCTGAAGCTGCTGCGTTTCTAGCTGAGACGCCAACAGCGCCAGCTCTCTGTCTAAACGCTCATACGCCAGCACCAGCGCTACCACTTCACGGGCCAGCGCCTCGGCCACCGCCTCTCGCCGACGCACTAGGTCAGCTGCCTGAATTTCTAAATCTGCGATCGCAATCCTATCGCGCTGCACATCGCCACCGCCCAGCACATTCTGCACCAGACGCAGCGGGTCTAGCGTAATGTAGTTCGTCCAGCGCCGCGCCTCGGCATAGTCGATGCGTTCCTGCATCAGCGCCAGACGCTGCTCAATCGCCTCAATCTCTGATGAATTCTGAATCGCCAGCTCGGTCAATGTCGTCAGGCATACCGTCGAGCTGTCTAGACATGGCAGCATCAGAGCCCTCACCGGCGCGGATAAGCAAAGTAACCTCAGCAGACAAAGTGCCATCAGCACTTTGCCCCAGCCATTTAACCCGCCGCACTCGACCCGCATAGGGCGCACGCACAACCGCCAACGTTGCCATTGCATTCTCTACCTCATCCAGCCTCAGCTGCGTCTGAGCTACCTGATATTCGCGATCGCGCAGGCGCTGCTCATACTCTGCCCACTGCCGCTGATACGCTAGCGCCGCCTGGTTCGCTCGTTCGACTCGTTCTGCCACAGCTAGGGTGTGCTGATAGTTGCGATAAGCCGTTTCACCTTGAGCGTTACCCAGGCGGCCAGTGGCGAGCTGGTAGTCACGGACGGTAGCAGTGTGGGCCTGCTGCAATTCGCTGAGCTGGGCCTGCTCATGCTCTAGGACGAGTGGGTCGAGATTGGGGAGCGATTTTAGATACTCAATTTCCTGCTGCTTTTGCTGTAGGGTGCGCTCGGCCTGCTCGACTGTGACTTTGGCCCGTTCGATAGCGGCCTCTTCTTCTAGATAGTTGGATGGTGGCAGCACTGCAATAGGCGGCACCTGCCCTGGCGACTGTGGGGGTGAGATATTGGCTGACTGCAATCGAGCCAGGGTGAGCTGTAGCTGTTGCTTCTGAGTTTCGAGGCGTTGACGTTCTCGGCCTCGGTCGGCAATCAGGTCACCGGCGGCGATGCGATCTCCTTCTTTGACTTTGAGGTCTTCGGGGTCGGCAACTGAGACACTGATAGTGAGGCGGCTGGGGGATTCTGCCGAAGAGGTTCCCTGCTGACGCTGTTCTAGAGGCGTAACAAAGCTAGGCTGCTGGGCGATTGCTACGCCACCCACAGCCACTAGCGCTAATCCGTAAAGAAGTAAAGCTCTGAGATGCATCACATCTTTTCAGAAATCAAAGGAGCATCCCCATAATTCCCAAGACGTTTTGGTACCGCAGAACTAAGCTGCGAAACTTCTAATCACCGGGCTTTTTTAATAACAAAATTGATAACTCAAGCCCCGTTTTGGATAACCAGACTTGCTTGGATGTGCTCATGAATTCAGCATCATGTTCAAGCAATCCCCTAGAACGAAGATCTTTATAGGTTTCTCGAAGGCCAGGAACAATATTTTCTTTCTCCTGGCTCTGAGCTAATTGAATCAACACTCCTATCTGCCGAGTATTAAGTTGACTTAACAAGATACGTGCCCATGTAGGTAAATTGCCAATTTCATTGACTGGTAAGACTGTGCCATCTTTTAGAACAACTTCTAACTCACCGAACTTTGCCTGTTTAGTATTACGAGCAGCTTCAAGCAAAAGAACATAGATCTGCCTTGTAAGCCCTACATATATCAGGCTAAGCGCAGCCAAAAAGGAGACGATAGCAAGCATCTCCATCTCTCTCCATATTGCCACCCCCGAAATTGCCAGACAGATGACAATAGCGATATATCTTCGTAAATCCCTCATCAGTTGATGTCCAGAGTTAGCAATGCATTCAACATCGCATCAATAGACACCGAACTCAAAAATTACAGCACATTTTCATGAATCAGAGCTGTCACCACTTCCGTTACCCAATGGTCAATGGGCAACGCGATCGCAACTTCCAGCTCACAATACTGCAACTCCACCGATTCACCCACTACCGTCACCGCTGGCAGTCGTCGGGGTAACGGCGTGGTCCTCACCTCCTCGGGGAAGTCCACAGTGATGGAACCTGACACATAAATCTTAGCAGCCGGGTTTGCTATCCGCAGCGTCTGAGGCTGGGAACCACATCCTCATCATTCAGCGTTATCGTCTGCGTTGTGCGAGTGATCGCCTTGCCGTTAGACAGCAGCAGAGGGCGCAGCTTTAACCTGCAGAAGGACACCTTTTGCCATATCCTGCGCAGCAATATTAGCTAGAGCCTGGTGGTCTTCAGGGGTGAGAAGGGCGGAAAGCATAGGGACGACCTGCGCTCTCACCTGGCGCTCGGCCACGGGTAGCCTTTGCTCGTCCTCCGCTAGGAGCGCGTTCATCCAGTCGGTCTGCTCTGGGGTAAGTTCCTTTATGTGCTGATAGACCCGCTGCTTAGCCTCAGTGTAGACAGCCTCAAAGCTGAGGCCCAAGTTCCAGGACTGAAGCCAAGTTTTCAGCTCAGGCCAGAGAATCGACAGCAGCCGCACGTACCACCGCTGGAGACGGTAGGCTTCGACGGGAACCTGGTCGAGCTGCTCGACGTAGGCTTTGAGGTCTAATCCTGCTTCGATAGAGCCATCCCAGTCATCGGCCTGGCCCCAAGGGTCAGCGTTGAGCAGGTCGAGAAGATTTCCTGTTTTGGCAAGTTGTTGGGCTAGGGCTTGCTCATCCATAGGGTTCACCGAGCGCGTGAAGCTGAGTACTCGATTGAGGCAGAGGTAGGCAAATCTCTACGCACGCGATCTATGCACTGGGTGGAAGCTGCTTGATCAATTCTGCTGCTGTTGGTAACAGAAACTCACTCACATCAGCAGCTAATCCTAACCAGGAACCAAATTTCAGCATCAAGTTCAAGAACTTTTGAATAGGTGCAGGAGTTTCGCCATTGCTGTAGAGTCCATAGGTTTTAAGTACAGTAGCGCCAATGTTGGTCTCCACTACACGACGCAAGCCCTCACTGCCGTACACTGAGTAGTGATCGATTGCGTGGCAGATCTCCTCTAGGCGAACGCTCAGAAACGTTTTGATGTCGATATCTAAGTTACTGGCTCTTACCTCTTCAAGTAGAGACGAGGTAGCATCGAGTAATTCGGCGAGCTGGCTTTCTTCCAGCGTCATCAACTGGCCTTGAACATCAATAGCATTCGCCGTTATTTCCAGCATATCCATTATGGCAGGGTTATTCAACCCGTTACCTAGATTTGCCCATTTGCCTCCAAAGAAACCGTGAGACTGAATCTGATTGCTAATGTGATCTAGTGGACGTAGGTATGGCTCCTTTCGCACAGATTGCAAGCGCTCGATGGCCTCCCGCGAGCACTTCAGTAGAAAGAGAAACTCTTCGGCGTAGCTCAGCAATTCTGTTTTCTGGTTCACATGAACCCCGAAAACCTGAGACCAGACAACGTTACATGATACGCTTTGCTTGTTATCCTGCTTGTCTGCCACATCAAAGGCTTTTGTCAGCAGACTGTGTAAGCGCCGAGCGGGATTATCGTATGCCATAGGTGATTCAGGGTTAGAACAATCGTTCTAATCTATCGAAAACTTTAGAACCCGTCTACATCAGTCTGGGAAAAATCATCGCCTTTGAACAACAGCGGCTGTCTAGTCACCTTTGCCAATGCATAAGAACAGCAATCGCCCATGTTCAACCGGGCGGGATGATGCCCTTTGCCGTAAGTGAAATAGGCGGTTTTAGCGGCCTCAGCCTGAGCTTGACTGAAGGGAATCACGGCGATCGCATGGGTCCGAATGAGCGCGTCTAGCTGCTCGCGCCCGGTAGCCCCGTACCGACTGCCAATCACGATAGCGCTTTCGAGATAGGACACAGCAGACATGAGTCGATAGCGGTCTGCTGCTATCAGCTCAGCAAACAGTTTCGCCTCGTCTTCCTTTTGCAGAATGGCAATCACCGCCGAGGTATCAATCACCATCTGCTTACTCGGGCAGACCAATAGCGTTGTATCCCAAGATCTCGTCCGCGCTGCGGTCGTCAAGCACGGGCAGGCTGGAGCAGGCATCGCTGATGGCCATGATGCTAGCAGCGACGTCTGGCCCTACCGTAGAGGCTGTATATTGCTCCAGATCGAACTCTGCGGGGCTAGCTGGGTCAGCCGGGAAGGATACCGTGACAGTCACGTCCTGATCGGCAACCTGATCTAGACCTTCTATATGCAAGACCCCGTTGGGGCCAACATGCGTTTTGAAACTGAGATTCATGAGCCCACTCTACAGCGCACCTCATTGATTATCTCTTATGGAATGCTGCACCATCAGACCGTACAATCCGAGCGCTCAAGGTGCCGGTGGCATACTGGTCACGCAGCTGAAGCAAGGCCAGCTCTAGCGGGTGATACGCCATCGTCACAGTGCTGTCGCTCAACGCAGCTGTTTGCATCTGACGACCGCTGACCGGGATAGTCACCTCTTCTGGAAAGTCCACAGTGATGGAACCGCTTAGATAAATATCAGCATCGGGATAAAGCGCCTGCAGCTGCTGCAAAGGAGCGATCGCATCTTGATCATCGAAGGTCAGCGTTTGCGTTTCTGTCTGCACCGGTGCACCGATCTCGGTCTTGAGCTGGTCAACCAAAATCTGCTCACCTGTCTGATAGATGCCGTCACCATCGGTCACGATGAACTCGTCACCTGCGGCATCCAAGATCAAGTAGCGCCCATCTGCACGAGTGCGATCGCTCGCCCATACGCCTTGAATATTCGCATAGACCTGATTCGTTGCAGCTGCCTGATTGTAGGTTTGCAGAGCAGTATTACGCAGGCCCAGATTTTGACCGACTGACTGAGTGATACCGCCGCTGCCCGCCAGCCAAATGCCACCCAGCAGCAGTGCGATCGCAGTCGCCAGCACCCAATATTCACCCGGCCCACCTGTGCGCAGTCGGCGGCGCGGGTTGCTTACCGACACGCACCAGGCAGGCTCAGGCCAAAACAGCTGCACCCCTTGCTTGGTAAAGCAGTCGCTGAATGAAGCCAGCGCGTGACCCAATGGCAGCGCCGCCGCCGTTTTGACAGCCCCCAGGGCAGCGCCCAGCGGTAGCACCACGGCCGCAATAGCCGCCGTCGCCAGCAGCGAGTGCGTGACGCTGCGATGGGGAAAGCGGTCCTCAAGCCAGCTCGATAAGGGAAAACAGACCTGACCGACGATGCTGGTCGTGGTATCGAGGTCGGGCAGCTGCGAGGCCAGCACCGCTAACGCGAGCGGCAGCGGGTCAGCCGTGCCCAGGATGAGGGAGACGCCTGCAGTTGCGATACAGGCGTGGGTAATGGCCATCATGACGGAGAAACCAAGCACTGAAGCTAGCGTTCCCCTGCAAACAGGAGCACAAGACCGTCAACCTAGCGCTGTCTTGGCTTCCTCAATCACTGCGATCAAGTCCGGCCTATCGCCCCCCGTCACCCCGTCTGGCAAATGCTTGTGATGCGGAAACCCTGGCAAGCCAGGAAAATGAGGCGTGCTGTCGTAGCGAAAGAGCAGCTGATTTTGGTCGTCTTGACAGTGATATCGATAGTCCAACCAAGTCAGCTCGTTCACTGCGATGACGATTGCCTCGTTAATTTCCAGCAAATGCCCACGCTCAAACCGAATCCGAATCCGCAGGTTGGCTCGCTCTGGCGTCAAGATTTCTTCGATATAGCGCTCGACGTAGGCCCCTTCGCAGCTAGCAACAGCCTGCTCCACCCGGCTCAGGTAGTTCGCCAGCAGCCTATGCCGCACGATACAGCTGTTCCTCCAGCGCCTTGCGAATCTCTAGATAGTGGCGATAGTCGTTAGCCCATTCCACCAGGGCAACGTCGTCCGATAGCTGCCCCTGCTGGTACTGGTTAAAGAATTCCTCAGACTCCATGCCCTGACGAGACTCATAGAGGCTTAAGCGCTTGGCGACTGCGACCAGGGCATCAAGCGGTGACGTGTATTCAATCGTCTGTTTACGCATAGAATCCTCTTAGCAATGCTCACGCTTAACTCAACCATACCGGCTGATTAGGCCCTTAGGCTTTCTGATAATCCATGATTGATGATGCTATTGCCTCAGCGCCAGCAGCCCTGCCCTCGGACCTGATATCTGCCAGCTACGATGCAGAGACACAGCAGATAGTGGTGAGATTCAGAGATGGCAAAGCTGCTCGCGTCTCGATCTCAGAGTTTGAAGAGCTGGCCGAAGCGACCGCTGCCGACTACGAGCTGCTTGACGGTACCCGTGCAGGCGTCACCTGCATTACCGACAATATTGACTTTGCTGTAGCAGCAGCCTGGTGGCGCGAACAGGCTGAGTAATGCTCATCTCGATATGATGCCGCCGAAGGTTGCGATCGCAGCATGGGGGATGGCCATCATATAGCTATTTTAGAGCGGATGAGGTACACATAGGTAGTGTTTCGCATGCTCCTTGCACCAGCCGATGAAGCCCTACTCGCTGGACCTCAGACAGAAAATCGTTGACGCCTACGACCGAGGTGATATCTCCCAGCGTCAGCTGGCTCAGCAGTTCAACGTCGCCAAAAGCTTCGTTCAAAAACTGCTCAAGCAGCGCCGCGAAACTGGCTCGATTGCTCCTAAGCTTCGCACACAGCAAACACCGCCAAAGCTGAACGCTGAGCACCGAGCGGTACTGGCAGAACTGGTTGAGAGCCAAAACGATGCCACGCTAGAGGAACTGCGAGCGCGTCTGCATGCTCGAACCGGTATCTTGGTGAGCGTCGCAACCGTTCACAACACCTTGAAACGCATGCGGTTAAGCGTCAAAAAAAACGCTACATCCGGATGCCAAAGCGACTGACAGAGTTCAGCAGGCGCGAGTCGAGTTCTGGCAAATGGTTCGAAGCCTGTTGGCAAAAGACTTAGTCTTTATCGATGAATCGGGGGTGAACTTAGCGATGATGCGTCTTCAGGCACGGTCTTTGAAGGGCACCAGGGCTCATGGCAGTAGACCCAACAAACGCGGGAAAAATGTATCGATTATTGGGGCGCTGAGTCTGAGGGGTGTGGTTGCAAGCTATGGCTTAATAGGCGCAACTGATGGACTGACCTTCGAAGCCTTCATCTCTCAGAAGTTAGTGCCCAAGCTATGGAAAGGCGCTTGCGTACTGATGGATAATTGCTCTGTGCATCTGGGTGAGACCGTGCGTGAGCTGATTGAAGCCGTGGGGGCTCGGCTGATCTATCTACCGCCATACTCGCCTGATTTTTCACCCATCGAGAATTGCTGGTCCAAACTCAAGAGCATTCTAAGGACGATTGGAGCCAGAACTTACCCTGACTTGGCTATAGCTATCGAGAAGGCTTTTGCTCAAGTCTCGCTTGATGATATTCAGGCCTGGTTCACACACTGCTGTTACTGTGCCTCACCAGACTAAAAACCGCTATACTGACATCTCTCCATCCCTGTTCGCGGCTGATGTAGATAGCTGGTTATCCGGATGGAGAGATGAGCCACTTCGATAAGGCACTAGCCCTGAAGGAACAACAGCAGAGGCAAGACCCAAATGAACTTCCTGATCATCGAAAAATATCTGGGCTCCATATGCTTTGAGGATTTTGTCCTTGGAAACACCTCCGAGAAAAAAGGCTGCATCAACTCTTACTCCCCATGATCGAAGCGTTTTGATAACTCGCTCATGAGCTGGACTGTTACGTGCGGTGACAATCGCAATTCTAACTGGGGCATCTTCAGGCTCAAACCCTTGTTGCATAAGACTTAGAGTTTTCAGCAATTTAGCAAACGGACCTTCTTGAAGAGGCTTATCTGCGTTTCGTCGTTCATTCTCGTAGAAAGCTTCTAGACCTTTGTCTCTATAGATCGCTTCAGACTCTTCTGAAAAAACAACTGCGTCTGCATCAAATGCAATCCGCACCTTGCCTATCTCAACAGCACTATCATCAGGAGGATTGTAAAGCATTGCAGCAGCAATACCTGTATCAATAGCAGCTTGTACATCTGCCTTGGACTTAGACAAAAAGAGATCGACACTAAACCCTTCTAGGTATGGAGCTAAGGACTCACCGCCAGCCAGAGCAGCTCTTGTGATGTCTAGACCGTAGTGCTCAATAGAGTTAAAGATACGAAGTCCTGTATCAGGACTATTTCTTGACATAACAATGACCTCGACTAGCCTTTCTTTCTTGTGCTCGTTGAGAGCAAGAAATCCCTTAACTAAAGGGAAGGCCGTTCCAGGTTTCAAAACGTCATTTTCATGTTCTAGTTGGTGCTGAATATACTCCTCCAGGCCTTTTTCTCTGAAAATCTGGTTTTCCTGCTCTAGATCGAAAAGCGCACGAGAAGAGATACCAATAACAAGCAACCGTGATAAATCGTGAGGCATGGTTTACTATCTGTCACTACACGCTAATTATGAAGGCTGCCCATTTCACTGCCCCAACCGCTTCCTGGCCCCTCGCACCTGCCCCAACTGCTTCAGCATCATCCCAGCCACCAGCGACACGCCACCAAAGATATACAGCGCCTGGTTGCCGGTCCCGAGCCCAACAAACCGCACCACCGCAAACGAAAACAGCGCCGCGATAATTACCGGCATGATCACCACGTACTGCGTATGCTGCGGATTGCTCTGCCGATTGAGCCCCAGCCGCTCGTTACGAATCACCTTGCGGGCCAGCATCGGGTTGCGCCCGGCCAGCGGCTGCAGTGCCGCCAGCCGGGACTGATCGAGCAGCAGCCCCTGACGCTGCGCCTCAGACGCCATCACCTCACGAATCATCCTGTCGCTCGGCAGCGTCAGCTCGATTTCCAGCATGTCGAGGAAGATATCCCTGCCAGGGTTGACGGCGGCGAAGCACACCACCCGCACGCCAGACACCATCAGGTCTTCGAGCCAGTAGCGAATGCCGGTCGTTAGCCGCTTCGCCTCGGGCAGCACCAGCAGCGTGCGATCGCCCACGTTATCGGCAATCTCATCCTTGAGCTGATCCATCGTTAGCGGCTTCTCGCCAATCGCCTCGCCGTCTTTGTCGTACTTGGTTTCGACGGTGGGGATATCTAGCTGCTCGGCCAGGACGGCGAAGAAACGTTTGCCGCTGCCTTTGTAGGTGGCCACTGCCACCGATAGCTCAGATTCGAACTGCTGCGCCACCTGCAGCGGCAGGTCACCGATCATGCCAGCCTCGCCCAGCACCAGCACCGGGCTACCCTGATCGACCGCCTGACAGATTAGCTCAAACTCAGGAGACGCTATGCGGCGGACACCTGCTGGCGCTGGCGACACTGGCTCAGCAGGTCGGCCGCGAGGGTCTGAGCATTGAACTTTGGGGCGGTGGCCGCCCGCACCTGGTCAACTTTGCCCCTCGCCTCAGGATGCAGATCTTCGTAGTTCATCTGTGAGGCCATCGCCAGCACCAGCTGCTCGCCAGCCGTCAAACGCTGCGCTGCAATCTCAGACGCCTCGCGATAAATGTTTTCTAGATCTAGCCCCTGTGTCGGGTCTGCTGCTGCTGGCAGCGGCTCAGCCGCCTCTAGCTCACCGGCATCAGACTTGACCAAAGCCGACGGCTCGAAGTGGCTAACCTCGAATTCCTCAATTTTGCCCCCGGCCAAGACATGCTGCCGCAGCTGCCGCACACAATTTGCCTGCTCTGGTTCGAGGTATGCCTTACCATTTGAATCCTTACTTGCCTTGATGCCCAACTGCTTTAGATAGGCATAGTAAGCGTCCTTTTTTATACCTAGCTCCTCCTGCAGCTGCTCTGGCCGAATCTGGTGCTCGATAGCCGAATTCTGGTTGGTCATGCTCAAAATTTTTTAAACCCTGTACCCATATAATGAAAACGCCAGGTAAAAAAAGACACCGGGTTTCGCCCGAATTCTGGTGAAGCTTCTGTAAAGTCAGAATCTGCGATCGCTCATTTGGATAATGATTTTTTAACTTTGAGCTAACAGCAACCGACGCGAAAGGTGCCCAGCAGAATTGCATCGGCTCGGGTGGGGGTTAGTAGTAGCCAAAAGCCAAATACCCTCCCCAGCAGTGCTAGGAAGGGAAGTCGCGATCGCATTAGCTGGTGTTGACATCGGCGCAGGCCCGCAGCTGGCCACCAACCTGATTGCCCTGAACCGTCTCAGCGAAACCACCGGCAAACTGAGGCAGCAGGGCTAGCTATTATTTTTTATAAAGAGCAAAATAGCAAAAGGGTAGAGGGGAATAGCACTGACATAAGCCGAATCAAGCTGCCAGCCTAGCTTTGAGAACTGAGCGAGGCTGCTGCATTCTGGGAAAAGGCTTAGGTCTGAGGGTTTCGTGAGTAGCAGATACCGTTCTTGTTGCTCAACTTGGCTTAACCCAACGCTGCTTTATGCATACCCTTAAAGGGTATGCATAAAGCAGCGTTCGTAGGCTATTGCGACAGCTATCGATTTGTTTGAACGACACCAGTCAAATTTCACTACCGCCAATATAGTTTACTTGTACTATCAAACGATCCGCTAAAGGGATAGAGGGCAAAAGGGCAAAGGGCTAGTCCCTCGCGAGCCCGCACACCACCCGAAAACCGGTGAGGTTGTCCCTGAGGTCGGGCGCGTCCCCGCCGCGGTTCGCCGACCGGCAGATCTCAGGATTGCTGAACCAGGAACCGCCCCGCAGTACACGACTTTTTTTGCTCTTGTCAGAGGATATCCAGGCCGAACCATCTTCCGGGGCTCCTTCATAGGTCCCATGCCAATGGTCTTCGCACCATTCCCACACATTGCCGTGCATGTCATACAGGCCAAAAGTATTAGCGGCCTCAAAACTACCTACATCCGTGGTTTCTTCTCGAAACTCTCCATGGGGACCGTCTCCATAGGCTCCAGAGAGAGTGGTTCCGCCTATTTCCCAGTCTGTTCCCCGGTAATTGGTCAGGTCTGTGGTGATCGACTGGCCGAAGTGGAATGGGGTCGTCGTTCCAGCGCGGCAAGCATATTCCCATTCCGCTTCGGTGGGTAACCGGTAGGGACGATCGGTGGCTTTTTCTAGGCGCTGACAAAATTCCACGGCATCGTACCAGGTAATTTGCTCTACAGGCCGATTATCGCCTTTGAAATTGGAAGGATCAGCGTTGAGGTCCCGCTTTACCTGGGGGAGTGCTGCCACAGCCCGCCACTGCGCCTGAGTGACCGGATACTTCCCCATGAAGAAGGGCTGGACAATGGTGACTGAGTGCTGGGGGCCTTCCGCTTTGCGATGCCCCCGCTCGCCCTTAGGAGACCCCATCTGGAAAATGCCAGGAGGAATATAGACCATATCCAGTGGCGTTTGGCCACTGGATATGGCCAGCGCATCTTCGGTGTAAAACTGGGCGGTGCGATCTCGGTATTGAATAACTGGCTTGGACTTCGTTTCGGCGGCAACCATACATCAGCAGATAGGGGGGTGGGTTGAGCAATCGTTCAGCTGAGCTTACCAGGCTACTCAACCCTGTTTTCTATTTGGATGCTGTCACCAGCATCACCGGAGCTAAGCTGGACTCCCCTTCGCACGCCCGACAGATTCCCATCTGCCAGCTCTGGCCCAGAAGAGTACTCGCGAGCCCGCACACCACCCGAAAACCGGTGTTGTTGTTCCTGTTGTCGGGCGCGTTCCTGTTGCGGTTCGCCGACCGGCAGTTCTCAGGATTGTTGTTCCAGGAACCGCCCCGCAGTCGGGTTGCCCGCCCCGTCTTCACTGTCTCGAAAACACGAGATCAGCAAATAGCTTTTGGCGCAATCGCCAGGTGTCAGCATGGTCAAGATGGGCCAGCCAGCTTTGCATTGACCGATCCAACTCTTGAAACCCTATTTTACCGCTAGCATAGTCAGCCTGCAGCTGTTTGAGTCGGCGTCTGGCTCGACGCAGGTTTTCGCTACGCACGCGGATACACACATCCTTTGAGCAGCCTTCACCTTTTGGCAGTATCCGAAATCCCAAAAAGTTAGCACCATGACGAGTCTCAAAGAGTTGGCTTTTGACAGGGTGGACCTTGAGCCGTAGCCCGACCAGGTAATCTTCCAGGGCAGTGCGGGCCTTAGCCAGAAATCCTTGATCGTCACTAAATAAGGCGAAGTCATCCACATATCGAACGTACTTTTTTACCTGGAGCTGCTCTTTCACAAAGTGATCGAAGCCGTTGAGGTAAACATTAGCAAAGAACTGACTGGTAAGATTGCCAATCGGCAACCCCCGTCGCCGTTCTAACATCGTCAGCAAATCGTCTCCTGGAAATAGCTCATGGACTGGAATCTGCTCATTGCTGTGGTCAATGATGCAGTCAATCAGCCAAAGCGTATCCGGGCATTTAATCTTGCGCCGCACGATCGCTTTGAGAATGGTCAGGTCAATGCTAGGAAATATTTTTGGATATCGCACTGCAGCACATAGGGCGTGGTGCGCATAAATTGAATGAGCCGCTGTAGCGCCCGGTGGGTGCCATAACCAATACGATTGGCATAGGAGTCATCAATAAAGGTGCGCTCGAAAATGGGCTGAATGATATTGCAAAGGGCATGGTGGACGACACGATCGCGATAGGGAGCCGCAGAAATCATCCGTAGTTTAGGATCGTAGATTTCAAAGGTGGTATAGCCTCCAGGCTTATACGTTTTATGAGTAAGCTCGGCCTGAAGAGCTAACAGCGCTGACTCCAGACTGTAGTTGAATCGCAAGACACTTGCCTGCATCCGTTTGCCCCGCTGGGCATTGCGAGCCGCCAGGAGCAGGTTCTCAAAGTGAATGACCTGAGGCCAAAGGCTGATTGACTGACAAAAGTTATTCAGGCGCGTATGAGTACGTTAGTACTCTGAACTCCAGACGATAGGCTCGTTTCTCGTGTTGTTTGCGCGAGGCCATCGCCGGGTCAGGGTCACGATTGGTTGTGAAGCTAACCTTGCGGACAATGCGCCAGCCTTGCACAGCAGCAGCCTTGAGCCAGTCCCAGCCAATGCGAAAGTAGCTGCTACCGCGAAACCAGTGGGCATCGACCCAGCGACGCTGATGCTCAGCGACAACCTGAGTGCCCTGAGCGGTGACAAACAGGGTTGCCAGCGCCAGAATGAACCAGAGTCTAGACAGCGCACAGACCGAACGAATCTGCGACTTTTGCAGATTCCACCCGCTGGATTGGTCGTCTCGGAAATTCTGCTCAATGTCGAACCTCAAAGCGTACTCACAGAAGGTCTGCAGCGTGGTCGGCTGATCGCTGACAATCGCCCAGAACTCGCCGTTGAGGTTGTTGCGCCCGAAGGCGATGTGGACCGGGCCGTAGCATTGCCCTTTGTGGATGCGAACGTTGTGAAAGCACAGCGCTTCCCCACGCTTGAAGTGAATGTCCTTGAGCTGTGACCATCCCTTGCCAGCACGCCATATCCAGGTGTTCTTCTTCAACCGGATACGATAGTGCCAGCCCCACTGCTGGCTGAGGGCTCGCATCAAGTCTGTGTGCACAAAGCCTCGGTCAGCCAAGAGCACTACCTTGAGACCCACTGGCAAGCACTCGGCGGCTTGGTGCAAGAGCGCTTCGTACTCAGCAAAAGCCACCGCCGCGCTGCTATGGTGCAGCACCCGCCAAGCCACTGGCAAGGCACGACCGCGATGGACCACCGCCACCCGTATCAGGCAGTACTCGTCCCAGAATAGTGAAGTATCCAAGCTCAAGAAGAGGCACTCGTCTTGCCATTCGCTGATGGCAGCCTGTATCAGCGGCTTGTATAGCTTGTGGACATTGATGCGAGCATTGTTGAGCCAGCGCTGTACCCGCCTTTGCTTGCTTTGAGCGTAGCGACCTCGACTGGGTAGATAGGGCACCCAGCGAGTGAGGTTCACTTCTCC
>JAAHIA010000070.1 GCA_010671975.1 Leptolyngbya sp. SIO4C1
TCGATGGAAGCCCAGTGGGAAACCATTCCAGCCGGGCAAACCGCTGGCTGGAATGGTTTCCCACTGGGCTTCCATCGCCGCTAGCTTGGTGGGCTGATAGTGATAGACTTGCTCCGCACTGAGGTGACCCAGGAAGATCTGCAGAGGCGCAATTACCACGATGGCGGCTAAGGCAACCTTGAGCGATCGCGCAAAAAAAGCGGTGTGCCGCTGGTTAATCAAATACCAGGCGCTGATGCCGCCAATCACAAATAGCGAAGTCTCCAGCGTGGCAAAAAACATGTGGAGAAAGCTATTCATCATAAACGGGTTGAGAATCGCCTGAAAGAAGTCGTGAACAATAAACTTACCGTCAATAAACTCTCCCCCAGCCGGGGTTTGCAGCCACGAGTTAGCAGTTAAAATCCAGAAGGTGGATAGGTTGGCACCAAAGGCCACTAAGATAGTTGCAACGTAGTGGATGATCGGCGGTACGCGCTCCCAGCCAAACAGCATAATGCCGAGAAAGCTTGCCTCTAGCATGAAGGCCATCGTGGCTTCAAAGCCCAAGACGGTACCGAAAAAGTCGCCGACCGCCTCAGAAAACGGTGCCCAGTTTAGGCCAAACTGAAAGGCCATAGGCAGCCCGGTGGCAACGCCAATGCCAAAATTGAGGACATATAGCTTTGACCAAAAGCGAGCATGTCGATAGTAGTCTGGGTCGCGCGTCTTGAGCCACAGCCCTTCCATCACAACTAAGAAAATCGCCATGCCGGTAGTCAATACCGGCCAAAGCATGTGAAAGATGGCCGTCATAGCAAACTGCATACGCGACAGCGCAACCGGATTGGAAAATACTTCCATAGATTAGACAGGCCCTGTGGTGAGGAAGATACAGCTTCAATTTTGAGTCATTTAAACTCGACCGCAGGGCCAGTTGCCTTAAGAAAACCCAAAGATTGTATACAAATCTTGTTCTATTGGATTTTCAAATCAAAGTCAAACACGGCTCCACTGCCAGCTGACTGCAGCAATCAGAACCGTGTTTCGGGCGCTTACCCACGCAAGCGCGGGAGATTTAGTATGGCTTAGCGCTTGAGAATCACCCAGATAGCGTGGATGATACCGGGGATATAGCCTAGAAGCGTCAATAGGATATTGATCCAGAACTGGGGGCCAATCCCAACCTGCAAGAAAACGCCCAGCGGCGGCAGGATGATAGCAACTAAGATGCGGATAATGTCCATAGCGTAGTTATTTCGAAGGTTAAAGCGTGAAAGACTTAGCTAGCTGTGCGGTTTAGGCCGCACACTGGCGCATCGCCTCGTCGCGAGCGGGCAGCAGCGATCGCACGCTCTCTAGCAGGTCGTTAATCTGAAACGGCTTGTGGATAAGGCCGTCGGCGCCGGCGCTGACGCTGTCATCTAGGCTCACGTCGCTAGAGGCAGTAACCAGCAAGATAGGAATATACGGCAGCGACTCATCTTGTCGAATTTGGCGAGTTACCTCATAGCCATCGATTTCGGGCATGGCAATATCCAACAAGATAAGATCTGGGGGCATCTGCTGCACCTTATCTAGAGCAATCCGGCCGCTATCAGCAAAGCTTAAGCGGTAGCTATCACACTCGTCGAAAACTGCTTGCATCAGAAACAGGTTATCTGATGTGTCGTCAACGACGAGAATATGTGAAGTGTTGCGCGAGGTGCATTGAGAAACCATTATTTTCGGACTCGAACGATATCGCAACAGGGCAGGCTAAGCCCCACCCGCGCTGCATGCAGATTTTCATTATCAAACCAAGGATATCTACTGGCCGTCGTTTTTCACTCCCACTGAAGTTATAGATACGGCAGCTACTTCTCTACACTAGGCATTAGTTTCCAGCCCTCTTTAAGCAGCTTTTGGAAAGTAGCAAAGCCAAGCGACCCCTGCTCGATGGGATAGTCGGGCACCGATAGCTCTGAAAAGGCTGTGTAAGGCTGCCAAGGCTGCTGTGAGCTAAATCGTAAATGCAGTATTTTATGGCCATCCGACGCTTTCGTAGATTGCCAGCTCATTTGTTTAAGCATAATTAACTCCTTAATTTTAAGATTCACTTTAAGAAGCTGAAAGGGTAGAGGATAGCTACCCTTTCAGCCGGCTAAAAGACCCGAAACACTGTCAGCTAGAGTCTCAAATAGCATTCTCGGAACGTATATTTGACCCAGTTGTCTTTCAGCATTAGCTGACGGACGGCCTCTAAGAGATAGGCTCGGGTTTGTTCTAGCGGTAGCGTTTCTATCTGTTGCTTCAATAGCTGAAGCTCAAATTCCTGCTCTAAGGTCAGTTTCCCAGGCGTATTCATCATGTCCCTCCTTGGGGCTCTGCAAAAGCCCACGATGGTCAGCTATCTCAGCTGGGGGTGGCTGTAGAGTCCGGCGCAAAGTGCATGAGGGGGTTGACAAGTACTGAGAAAATCAAACGATGCCGCTCAGCAGCTAGCGCTCTATGGTCAAGCGTGAAGTAAATTGTTTCAATAGCTTCAAAGGTATATTCTCACGTTCTTGACGTTGAAAGATTGGGAAAATCTCTCAGCTAGAAAGCAGCTTTTTCGCAACGCTCACAAAGGAACTGCTTGAGTAAATGAGACGGCTTTGTGAGAGGCTTTCTGTGCTTTTATTATAGCAAACCTGCAAAAGCATAAAGTTTGAAGGCTTGTTCACAAAAGGCGTAATGCCTACATACAAAGGCGTTTAGGAAACATAGTATTTTTCTGCTAAAAAGGCGTTTATCCTTTACCTTTTTGATAAGTATAGGGAGAGAATAAGTCGTTTAGAGATTCAGATAAACTCATATGATTGCTACAATCCTCTTCTGGAAAGACTTTTCAGCGTTCTCTAATCAATTTCTCAGAATTTGCTGAGCGGTTATTTAGTTAGGCTGCCCAAATTTCTAAGAGTAGTTGGGATCGCTGTGAAATCAAGGTAAAGCAACTGATTGAGCCAATCTGCCTAGTGCTAAAAGCTTTTTTACTGTGTATAGTTTGAAGCTGCACTTGATGCTAAAAAAAAATTAGCTGTTCTGCTTCGAGGGGCTCAGCTCAGCGGCTTTCAGGTAGTCTACTCGCAGCTGACGCCGCATAACTTTATTAGAGGCTGTGCGCGGCAAGCTTTCTACGATAACAACTTCGCTCAGATTGAACAGCGGGTTAAGAGACTGGCGAATGCTCTGTTGAAACAGCGATCGCAAGGCGCTCGGAGATAGCTGAGCGGACGGCGTTAGCACCGCATAGACCACTAGCTGACTGGGGCCACCGGCAGGCGGATCTACCGCGATCGCGGCCACCGCTCGCACGCCAGGGAGCGGCTGCAAAACGCGCTCGATTTCAGCTGCGCTGACTTTGATGCCACTGAGATTCATCGTATCGTCGACTCTGCCCTGGGCGCGATAGTAGCCGTTGGGCAGGCGCTCAAACCAGTCGCCGTGCCGCCGCAGCGGAACCGAGTAAGCAGGCAGGTTGGCATAGTACACCTGATGATGGTCGCGGTTGAGCAGGCGCGTTGACAGCCCCATCGAGGGCGGCACGATAAAGGCCTCGCCGCTGTCGCTAGGCTGCCCGCTAGCGTCTAAGAGCACCAAATCTAGCCCCAGTGCCGGCGTTGAAAAGGTTGCAGGATAGGCAGGCTGAACCAGCGTGCCGGTGATGTAGCCACCGCCAATTTCAGTGCCACCGCAGTATTCAATCACCGGTTTGTGACCGGCTAGCGCCATCAAAAAAGCCATATCTTCTGGGCTGGCGCATTCGCCGGTCGAGCTAAAGGCTCTGATTTTGCGCCAGCTGAGCCCGCTCATGCAGCAGTTTAGCCGCCAGGTTCGCACTAGGCTAGGCACTACACCTAGCAGCGTTACGCCTGCTGTCTGGACAAACTTGCCAAAGCTGCGATCGCTTGGGGTATCGCCGTAGAGCGCCATCGTCGCCCGGTTAATCAAGCTAGCGTAGATCAGCCAGGGACCCATCATCCAGCCCAGGCTCGTTGGCCAGGCAACCACGTCAGCCGGGTGAATGTCGTGGTGTAAATAGCCGTCAGCTGCGCACTTGATTGGCGTGGTCTGGCTCCAGGGAATCGCCTTAGGCGGGCCGGTCGTCCCCGAAGAGAATAAAATATTGGTAGCATCGTCAGGATGGCGCGGCACCGCCTGAAATTGGCTGTTGGCGCTTAAAAATCGATGCCAAGCCAAATCGCCGCTGCGCAGCACTCGCTGAGTGCCCACCGGCAGCACAATCGCGCGAGGTGCCTTAGCAGCAATCACCTGGCTGTAGAGCGGCAGTCGCTTCCCCTGTCGCAGTAGCTCAGTCTGCGTAAACACGGCCTTTGTTTGAGCAATCTGCAGCCGCGTTGCTATCTCACTCGGGGCAAAACTTTCGGCAATGGAAACCACCACGCCGCCCAGCTTGACAATGCCCAGATAGATGGCAACGGCGGTCGGCGTCATCGGCATGACAATGGCGATCGCATCCCCAGCTCTGTAGCCTTGGGCCGCTAGCCCGTTGGCTACGCGGTTACTCAATTGATCCAAATCGCCGTAGCGCCAGCGCTCTAGTGCGGCATCTGAGGTTGGCTGGTAGAGCACTGCGATCGCGTCGTCAGGGGCTAAAAAACAGCTGGCCGCGATATTCAGCCGCGCTCCCACTAGCCAGCGCGCCTGCTCTACCCCGTCTGAGCAGTCAAGCAGCGTCTGATAGGGCTGCTGCAGTACGATGCCCAGCCGCTCAATCAGCAGCTGCCAAAACTCGGCTCGATGCGTCACCGACCAGCGATGCAGTGCCGCGTAGCTCTCTAGCCCTAGCTGCTGCTGCAGCGCTGCAATGTGGGTTTGTTCAATCTCAGCCCTGGTAGGAAACCAGCCTGCAGCGGGTGAAGAAACAGAATGCGTCATGAGCGAGCCCTCTAAAAGAACGAGAAATGTAAATTGAGCGATCGGACGCGAAAGACTGGCGAGTAGAATATGAACAGCAGCAGGCGCGGGAAGACGAAGGGCGGCAGACGAAAGATAAGAGCTGTTCCTTTTCATCTTCTGGCCCCTGGCGCTTGACCTAATTTTTTCCCACAGAAGAGAATCTCTTCTAGGAGGACAGCATGACGACACAGCAGCCTAAACCAGATCCGTCCCACTACGATCCACACATCATTCCGGCTGAGACGGCTGCCCGAGCCAGTCGGGAAGGCAGTCATTTTGCTCAGGTAGAGCATGATTCGCCCGCTAGCGAGCATGTGCATACGCGCGATGGCTACACGGTCGACCAGGAGGGGCTGATCAACAACTATGCAGTTGAGCCGCCCATCTACGTCAACCAGCCAGGCGATCTGGCTGAGCAAGAAAGAGCGCTATCGCAGCAGCGCGCTGCTGAACTGGCCGAGCTGCAAGAAGATGAAACCGGCCGACTGACGATTGAGCACGACTGGCGGCATCGCGGTCCGGGAATGGTCTAGCCAGCCACGCCGTGCTGCTGAGCAGCTGCTAAGCCATCCCAAAAGACAGCCACGGCCGCGAGAATTTCTTGCCCGCCCTGCAGGAAGCGATCGCGCTCGAAGCCAGGCTGGAAGTAGACCGCTTCTAGCTCTTCGAGCGTGTGACCGGCGTGCTGCGCCTCCACTCGGTTGTGCCAGGTAAAGAAGGCCAGCTTCAGCTGCGGATGGCGCTGCTGCTTAATCTTGGTGAGGCCGTCTTCTAGCTCTTGCCAAAAGCCGGCAGCGGCCCAGTTTTCAACGGCGAAGCTAGCCCCCTCGGCGATCTGCGGATCGTCGCTGCCATAGAGGCGAATCAGCTCGTTGCAGAAGTGCAGCGTCGTCGGGCTACCGTGCTGCCGCTTGCCCAGTTCGGCAAAGGTCAGCCCGAGCCCAGCGGCGACCCCCAGCAGCCATTCAAAGTGAGCCGCGCGGAAGCGGCAAATGCCGCCGTCGACGGTCCCCTCGGTGCTGACTAGGGCCGGATCGCCCTCTCGATCTGGATCGGTAGGCGTCTGAGCGGCTAATCGCTCACTGCGATAGATCACGCCTAGCTCGTTTAGCAAAATCTCGCGGCTAGCCCGCGACTGCTCTAGGCTGGGCGCGTTGATTACTTTCTGCAGCGCCGCAATTAAAAACTGGTTCGAGAATACTGAAAACTGCCGAATGAAATACCGCAGCTCAGCGTCGGTTGCAAGCCCTTGGCTAAACCAGTGGGTGTAGGCATTGTGCAAAATAATTCGGTGGCGCAGCAGCTGCCGATCGACCTCGGCTAGAAACGATTGAAAATCAGCAACCTGCGCTGACGTCAGTTCGCCGCGCCGCTGCTGCGCCAAAATTCGCGATGAGACCCTGAGCGGGTCCGGCGGTTTAATCAACGTGTAGGTCATTGTTGGAACTCCTATGTGAATAAATTTTCTCGATCCTTTCGCGCCGGCTGAGCGCGACCTAGGCCACCGGCAGCGACGCCCAGCTGTAGGCATAGGTATCGTCTTCTAGCGCGATCGCATCTGCGCTCACCTGCAGCGGCGCAAAGGTGTCGATCATCACCGCTAGCTCCTCAGTCCGAGACTGACCAATCGAAGCTTCGTAGGTGCCAGGATGCGGACCGTGGGGTAGGCCGCTCGGGTGCAGCGTCAGCGAGCCCGCTTCGATGCCCCGGCGCGACATAAACTGACCGGCCGCGTAGTAAATCACCTCGTCAGAATCGACGTTTGCATGGTTGTAGGGCGCTGGAATCGCCTGCGGATGATAGTCAAACAGGCGCGGCACGAACGAGCAAACCACAAATCCAGGGCCGCTAAACGTTTGGTGCACCGGCGGCGGCTGATGGATGCGGCCGGTAATTGGCTCAAAGTCTTCAATATTTAGCGCAAAGGGCCACAGACAGCCGTCCCAGCCCACCACGTCGAGCGGATGATGCCGATAGCAGTAGCGGGTAATGCGGCCTCGCGCCTTGACCCGCACCTCAAAGTCACCAGCCTCATCACGGGGCGCTGGCAGGGCTGGCGGTCGCAGATCCCGCTCGCAGTAGGGGGCTGCCTCTAGCAGCTGTCCCTGGGGGCTCAGGTAGCGCGACGGCAGCCGCAGATGCCCGCGCATTTCAATGCCCAGCAGCCGCTGCTCGTTGCTCGGCTCAGGCAGCAGCCGCCAGAGAATTCCCGCCGGTATCACCAGATAGTCTCCTGGCCGATAGTCAATTAGCCCCAGCTGACTCTCTAGCACCCCCCGACCGCTGTGCACAAATAGCAGCTCATCCCCCTGCGCATAGCGATACCAGTAGGACATCGGCTCAGTCGGCATGGCAATCGAGATAGTCAAATTCTCATTCGTCAGCAGCGGCACCCGCCCAGTAACCGCATCTTCTCTATCCCCCTCTTTTCTATCTCCCGCCTCTTCCTGTGCCCTAAACCTTGCCAACCGCTGCCGCCCCCCTGTCCTAAAATGCCTCGGCCGCAGCGGACCCACGCCTTCAAAAACCACCTCAGCCGATGCCACCAGCGAGAGCGCCTGAATCGCCGTGGGCGGTCGCAAATGGTAGAGCAGCGAATGGCTGCCGGCAAACCCGTCTGCGCCAATTAGCGTTTCGTGATAGAGCGAGCCGTCAGGCTGACGAAACTGGGTATGTCGCTTGTGAGGAACTGTGCCTTGCTGGCGGTAGTAGGTCATCAGACTGCTTCCTCTAGAGGTTGCCGCGCCGCGCCTGCTCGCGCTCGATGGCCTCGAACAGCGCCTTAAAGTTGCCTTCGCCAAAGCCGGTTGCACCGCACCGCTGAATGATTTCAAAGAACAGCGTGGGCCGATCCTGCACCGGCTGTGTGAAGATCTGCAGCAGATAGCCCGAGCCGTCGCGGTCAGCCAGAATGCCCAGCTCGGCTAGCTGCTCAATGGGTTCAGCGATCGGGCCAACCCGCTCCGCCAGCGTCTCATAGTAGGTCGGCGGCGTCGGCAAAAAGGCAACGCCAGCTGCCTGCAGCTGCTTCACTGTCGCGATGATGTCGCGCGTGCTCAGAGCAATGTGCTGCACGCCAGGCCCGTCGTAGAACTCTAGGTATTCTTCGATTTGCGATCGCCGCTGAGCCAGGGCAGGTTCATTGATGGGCAGCTTAATCGCGCCGTCTGGGGTCTGCACCACTTTCGACATCAGGGCCGAGAAGGGAGTGGAGATGGCACTGTCATCAAAGTGCACCAGCAGCTCAAAGCCCATCACGTCGATAAAGAACTTAACCCAGCGATCCATCTCACCCCGGGCGACGTTGCCAACCACGTGATCGATGCTGACGAGGCCGGCAGTCGGTGCGCTATCTGATGGCGTCTGTGCTACGAAGCCAGGCGCAAAGACCCCGCGATAGGCGCCACGGTCTACCAGCTTGAGCAGCGTTTCACCATAGCCTCGTATGGCAGCAAAGCGCAGCTGTCCTAGACTGTCGGCCACCGTTGTTGGCGGAATGACACCAACGGCACCGCGCTCAACCAGACGGCGATAGGTCTGTTGCGCATCAGCGACGCTCAAAGCAATTGCCCCGACGCCATCGCCATGTCGAGCCACGGCCTGGCCAACGGGATGATCAGGGCAGAGCGCGCTGCTGAGCACAAAGCAAATCTCGCCCTGTCTGAGCACGTATGAGGCCGTTTTTTGCTCGCCGGTCTCTAGCCCTCGAAAGGCAGTGATAGCAAAGCCAAACTGTTGCTGATAAAACACAGCTGCTTGTTTGGCATTACCTACATAAAACTCCAAGTAATCGATCTTTAGGAATGGACTTTGCGATTTCATAAAACAGTTTTCTTCTCTGCCTTTGAGAATCAGAGAAACGATTAGTTGCTTAAAATTAATTAATTCAGACGGTATAAAAGGTTAATCAGGCTACCTTAATTGATTTGACCGCTAGCTTTTTATCTATCAAATTTGTTTGTTTCTTTCCAGGAGAAAGATTAACAAAACGACATGAAAAGCAGATAAACTGGCGCGTCAAAAACCGTCTTTTCTTTAAGTATAGACGATGATCCTTGGGAAGATTGGCGTCTATAATAAAGCCGTAAGTCACTCGTTTTGAATCGTTAGTTTGAGTCATTTAGAATAGAGCCAATTGCCCTATCTCCTCACTGTTTTAAGCAAGTTTAGGCAAATCAATGCAGCCAGCTGAACAGAGCTACCTAAAGATTGACGATACGCCGATTCTGTTTAGAGATTGTTCTGCTGGCAGTTTAGTCGCAATTGTTCGCCAAAGCGACTGTTTGCTAAAGCAATGACTTGCCCAAGCAATCGGTTGATGGCTTCACCTTTCAACACTTTTATGACTAATCTCCAATGAGTATGACCATTAGCTCCCTTCGCCTGCTGCTGTCGACGCTGGTTGACTATGCCGGGCTGTTTCCGCCGGCGGCGCTGCCGCTGGCTCAGGTCGTTAGCCGCTACCATCGCCACTGCGAGCATCCGCATCGCTGGCTACTGGGGCGGCTGGTGCTACCGCTAACTGAGCTGCCTCAGCTGTCGCAGCAGCTACAGGCCGTTTCTGCCGAGACTGCCTTTTGGCCGCTTAGCGTGCTGCTAGAGCCCACCCCAGCAGCTGTTGAGACGGTTGTACAGCTAGCCCAGCGCGAAGACCGCTTGGCAATTGCGGCGCTAGAATTTCAACCCTGCTCACCCGCTGCGATCGCAGCGCTGCTGCCGCTGCTGCCGGCGCATTTTGATATCTTTTTTGAGGTGCCAACAGGGCCAGCTCTGTCCGACTACCTAGCTGTTCTACAGGGCACATCAGCTGCCGCTAAGGTGCGCACGGGCGGGCTTTCGGCAGCGGCGTTTCCTAGCGTTAGCGCTTTAGCTCAGCTGCTGGCCGACTGCGCTCGGGCTGAGGTACCGCTCAAAGCTACGGCCGGGCTGCACCATCCGCTGCGCGCCCCGCAGCTGCTGCCAGACGGCACGCCGGTGGAAATGCACGGTTTTTTGAATCTGGCCGTAGCCGCTGCTTTCGCCTATGACTATCAGCTCACAGCCGATGCGATCGCGCCCATCCTTGCGGCGCGATCGCCCAGCGCTTTTCACTTTTCTGAGCGCGGCGTCACCTGTCAGATTGATACAGACATTGCCCCAGATGGCGGATTTGCCGGCTGGCTGCCGCTCGAGACGCTTTCTCGCGTTCGCAGCCGCTACTTTCGCGCCATTGGTTCCTGCTCAGTGGCTACTCCGATTGCCGACCTGCAGCGTCTAGGACTGCTGAGCCCCCTGTCTTTTTCTCCTCCTCCGTCCTATGCGCTCTCAACCTGATGCCACGCACAGCCCGCAGCTGCGCAGCTGGGTCGCTGCGGCGAATGTTCCCGACACAGATTTTCCGATTCAAAATTTGCCGTTTGGGGTAATGCAGCGATCGCGCTTAGAGCCGCCGCGCCTAGGCGTTGCCATTGGCGATCAGATTGTCGATCTCAGCGCCTGGGTGCAGCAGGGACTACTGCACGATCTGCCAGAAAAACTCAAAGTTGCCTGCGTAGCCGATAGCCTAAATCCGCTGATGAGCCTAGGCCGCTGGGCTAGCTCGGCGCTGCGCCGTCGCCTCAGCCATCTGCTAGCCGTCGACTCACCGCTTGCCCACAGCGCCGCTCTGCTGCCGATGAGCGCCGTCACGCTGCACTGCCCTGCTCAGATTGGCAACTACACCGATTTCTATGCTTCGATTTACCATGCCACCAACGTCGGTCGCCTATTTCGGCCTGAGCAGCCGCTACTGCCCAACTACAAGCATGTGCCCATCGCCTATCACGGTCGCGCTTCTTCGATTGTGGTCAGCGGCACGTCTATCTATCGGCCCAGCGGTCAGCGGCGCCCAGTCACACCGGGTGAAGGACCCACGTTTGGGCCATCTCAGCGGCTTGACTATGAGGCTGAGGTAGGCTTTTTAATCGGCCCGGGCAATCGGCTAGGGCAGCCAATTCCGGCGTGGAAGGCTGAGCAGCATCTGTTTGGGCTATGCCTGGTGAATGATTGGTCGGCGCGCGATCTACAGGCTTGGGAATATCAGCCGCTAGGGCCGTTTTTGGGCAAAAGTTTTGCCACCAGCCTTTCTCCCTGGGTGGTCACCACCGACGCACTGATCCCTTTCCGCTGCGAGGCGCTAACCCGGCCGCCCGGCGACCCGCCGCCGCTCGCCTACCTGCTGCCTGCTGGCGACGCTATTGATCTGACTATTGAGGTTTGGCTGCAGTCGGCGCAGATGCAGCAGCAGGGCATTGATCCCATGCTGCTGAGTCAGGCAGCGCTGGCCGCTCTCTATTGGACGCCAACGCAGATGATTGCTCACCATACCAGCAACGGCTGCAATCTGCAGCCCGGCGACCTGCTGGCGAGCGGGACTGTTTCTGGGGCTGAGCCGAGCAGCTGGGGTTCGCTGCTAGAGCTATCGCAGCAGGGCAAGCAGGCCATCACGCTGCCAACTGGCGAGCAGAGAAAGTTTCTAGCGGACGGCGACCGGGTGACGCTGCGCGGCTACTGTAAAGCACCAGGCGCAGTGAGAATCGGCTTGGGCAACTGCAGCAGTCAGATTGTGCCAATCGCCAAGCGAGCCGCCGCGATCGCAATCTAGTGCCGCATCCGTCTTCAGTCATCCGGATTCTCTTCAGCAGATGAGAAGATTTTGTAGAATAGAAGCACAGCTAAATCGACTCTTTTGTTGAGCTTTGTTGAGCGTCTAGTCACTATCTTGATGACCAGCTTTAATCCACGCTGCTGTGTTTGCGACGGCTGCCTAAGTGCCGCATGATTAGGCTATAAGGCTGCTCCGTCACGTCGATAAATCATGCTTTTTCTGCTGACTCGAACCGCTTTTTTACTCTTAACAGAAATCTCTTTAACGCTGGTGCAGCTAGACGATCTAGCCGACTATAGTGAATATCTGTTTAAGGTCAAAGAGACAGTTTCTGGACAGTCGCAAACGCTGGTGCAGTACGAATGCAGTCAGACTGGCTCAAAGCTGACCTGCCGACCGCTGCAGCCGCTGGCGCTGGCGCTGGCTGCCTCAAAGCAGGCCATAGCGCTGACCCACGCGACAGAATGCAGCTATGCAGCGGTCTAGCTGCTCGCGGCGGTGCGCCGCTGAAATCTGCACGCGAATGCGGGCTTGGTCCTGCGGCACCACCGGGTAGCTGAAGCCAATCACATAGATCCCATCTGCGAGTAAATCCTGCGCCATTTTTTGAGCCAGCTGCGCTTCGCCTAGCATAATCGGCACAATGGGATGCTCGCCAGGGCGAATTTGAAAGCCGCGATCGCGCATTTGCTGTCTAAAGTAGCGCGTGTTTTCCTGCAGCTGGGTGCGCAGCCCATCGCTCTGAACAATCAAATCCAGAGCCGTCAGACTCGCGTAGACCAGCGCCGGCGCCAGCGTGTTTGAGAACAGGTAGGGTCGCGATCGCTGCCGCAGCAGCTCTACGACCGCCTGAGAACTGGCGGTAAAGCCGCCCGAAGCACCGCCGAGCGCCTTACCGAGCGTGCTGGTGACAATATCAACGCGGCCCATCACGCCGCAGTGCTCCATTGAGCCGCGCCCGGTGCCCCCAAGAATGCCGGTCGCATGGCTGTCATCCACCACTACCATCGCATCATAGCGCTGGGCCAGCTCGCAAATCTCGTCCAGCTTAGCAATATCGCCATCCATGCTGAAGACGCCATCTGTGGCAATCAGCCGCCGGTTAGCCGCCTGGGCCGACCGCAGCGCCGCTTCGAGCTCTGCCATATCGCTGTGTGCATAGCGATAGCGCCGGGCCTTGCTGAGGCGAATGCCGTCAATGATGCTGGCGTGGTTGAGCGCATCGCTGATCACGGCGCTGTCAGCATCCAGCAGCGTTTCAAACAGACCGCCGTTAGCATCAAAGCAGGAGCTGTAGAGCAGTACGTCCTCCATGCCTAAAAATTTAGCCAGCCTCGCTTCGAGCTGCTTGTGGATGGTCTGAGTGCCGCAGATAAAGCGCACAGAAGACAGCCCAAACCCGTAGCGATCGAGGCCGGCTTTGGCAGCAGCAATGAGCTGGGGATGGTTGGCCAATCCCAGATAGTTATTGGCACAAAAGTTGAGCAGCGGCTGCCCTTGGACGACAACGGCGGCATCCTGGGGCGAGTCAAGCACCCGCTCGGCCTTGTAGAGCCCTGCCTGACGAATCTCTTCGAGCGCGGTTGCAAAGGCGGGTGATGTCAGCATGAGACTTCCTCAAACTCAATTTTTTGCCGGCAGTCCGCCTGCGGCAGTGGCAGTCGGCTAGCTAGCTGCTGTAGCATCTCTTTGACTAGGTTAGAAAGCCCGTAGACCGGCTGCCAGCCCCAGTCTTGCCGCGCTCGGCTATCATCAATTGTGACTGGCCAGCTATTGGCAATTGCCTGACGAAAATCTGGCTGATAGCGACAGGTAAAGCCGGGCACCCGCCGCCTAATCTCAGTCGCTAGCTCTTGAGCAGAAAAGCTAACCGCCGCGAGATTATAGCTGCTGCGCACGCTCAGTACCTCAGGCCGGGCTCGCATCAGCTGTAGAATTGCCTCGACTGCATCTGGCATATACATCATTGGCAGCCGCGTATCAGGCTGCACAAAGCAAGTATAGGGCCGGTTTTGCAGTGCCGCGTAGAACATTTCGACCGCAAAATCAGTCGTGCCACCGCCCGGCTGAGCCCGATAGCTAACGAGGCCAGGCAGCCGCAGACTGCGCACATCCACGCCAAACTGCTGAGCGTAATACTGGCAGAGCAGCTCGCCAGTCACTTTGGTAATGCCGTAGAGCGTAGTCGGTGCTTGAACGGTGTCCTGCGGCGTCTGAAACTTAGGCGTACTGGGGCCAAACGCTGCAATTGAGCTGGGCCAAAAGACTTTGAGGTGATAGCGCTGTGCCAGGTTCAGCACGTTCTGCAAGCCACCCACGTTCACCTGCCAGCAGCGCTCGGGCTGCTGCTCACCTCTAGCCGAGAGCATGCCGGCCAGATGATAAATCGTTTGAATCTCATAGCGCCGTACCAGCGTCTCTAGCTGCGCTAGGTCGGTCACATCTAAGCTTTCATAGCGACCTCTAGTCGGGCTACTGGGCACGACGCGCCTACCGCTAGCAACTACCCGATCGGCGCCTTGCAAGGCTCTCAAAGCGGGCACTAAATCGCTGCCAACCTGTCCCGTGGCTCCTGTCACCAAAATCACGGCGCACCTCCTGAGGCTAGCAGAACCTGCTGATGAATCTGCTGATTGTAGGGTGTGGCAATGCCTTGCTGCTGACCCCGTTTAACGATCAGGCCGTTGAGAAATTCGATTTCTGTAGGGCGACCTGACTGCAAGTCTTGGTAGAGCGAAGAATAGTGATGGGCAGCCTGTCGCGCAGCCTGATAAATCTCTTCAGCCAGGATATCCGGGGGCGGTAAATTATAGTCTCGCCGCAGCACAGCCCACCCTTCATAGATTAGGCCCTCCAGCGTCGGTCTGATCTGCGGATCGTCAACCAGTGCCCCCATTGACTTTTGCAGCAGCCCGGACAGCGCATTGAGCGCCGCATTCAAGATTAGCTTGCGAGCTCGCATTTGCTCAATATGGGCCGTGGCTTGACAAAAAATACCGGCCGAGTTAAACAGCTCACACAGCTTTTTACCAACAGAAGAATTCTCGACCTGAACCCCTAGATGAGTTTCTAAGACTGTCAGCCTTTGCTGCTGCAGATGGTAGCCGTTGAACAGGCTGATCGTGATAAATCCAGGATGCTTGATTAGAGAACCATACAGGCTGTCTTCAACAATGCCGTTTTGGACAAATGCAACAATCTGCGGACTGGGCCGATGCTGTTCTATAGCAGTAACCGCCTGAGCGACATCCAGCAGCTTCGTGGTGACCAGTATGAGCTGGTAGGGGCCCTCGTCTAGCTGGTCAACTTTGGGCGGTAGCTGGTAGCGCTGTCCATTAATGTAGACAGTACTGCCTAGCTGCTGCAGCTTACCTCGTCCGTATAGCTGCACATCATGCTGAGCAGCATAGAGCTTAGTGCCGAAATAGGTCCCGACAGAACCTGCTCCAAAGATCAGAATCTTTAGCATAGAGAATATTCAGCCAGATGAAGCGGCTTATTTCTTCATCATGGAAGAGAGATCCGGCGCTGTGGAGATTTCGACAAGAAAAATAATCTTTGTTTTTTTGTTGTTGGTAGAAATGCGATCGCACCCGACTCGCTACTCAAATCCCTATAATGAAAGCAGGCGCAGACTGCGCAAGGGCTAAACCTGCCCCACCTATGAATTTATTAACCGTTTGGCTAAGTTCGAGAGACTTTAGCCAAACGGTTAATAAATTCATAGGA
>JAAHIA010000700.1 GCA_010671975.1 Leptolyngbya sp. SIO4C1
AATTCCGGCTAAACTAACACAAACGGATGCCAAGCCCCGAAAGCTCGTTCATGATGGCGTTCCACTTATCTTTGAGGTGGCGGCGCTAAGCCACTCCTAGCAAAGCTTTTCAGCTTTGGAGATGTCTTTTGGAAAGTATGGCTTGAGAAACTGTGTGATCGCTAGTATTTGCTCAAATTAATACCGGCTTCGCGCGCCATTGCCTCAATCCCTTTTTTCTCAAGGGTTTTAATCGCTTTTGTCGATAGACGCAGCTTTACCCATCGCTTACCGCTTGGCCACCAAACGCGCTTGTCTTGTAGATTAGCCTCTTGCAAACGCTTCGTCCGACGATGAGAGTGAGAGACAGCATAGGCATTGTTAGCAGTTTTGCCGGTCAAGTCGCATTTGCGGCTCATAGGATTCTCCAGTTGACACAGTCTCTCATTATACGTAGCTAGGCCGAGGCAAAGCAAATCTTTCTTTGGAAAAAACTGTCTGCCCCAGCCGGTAGGCGGCTTCTTCGGTAGGCTACTTCTCAGTGAGCTGAGTCAGCAGCCGGTTCGAGCGCTCTACAAACGACTTCATGCCGTTTGCATCAAAGCCCTTTTGAGCCATCAGCGCTAGATCGTAGACATGGTGACAGATCATTTTTGCCATCTCACCCGAGGGCGAAGTGCCGCCGTCACTCTGCACAATCGTTCCCTGGCTGAGAGTCGCCAAGTTTTGAATCAGCGGATGCGACGTATTGACTAGCAGTGTATGCTCTTGAGGAAACTGCATCTGCTGCTGCTGCATCATGGCCGTCATCTCTTGAATGCGGCGCATAGCTTCAGGCAGCAGTACCATCGCTGGCGGCGCTGCCTGCGCATCTTCGCTCTTGAGCGACTCGGTACGAATTGTCAGCTTCGGCTGATTCAGCGCCGTCTCAAACAGCTCCTTGATCTGCTCGCTGCGCGTTTTATTCGTCGTTGGGTCAACGATTTCGCTGGCTTGGTCAGACTCAATCAGCGTGTCATCTAGATCGGCATCAACTCGCGAGAAGCGGATATCAGAATATTCGCGCTCTAAAAATGGAATAAAGTGCGTGTCAATGAACGAATCCATAAACAGGACTTCGAGCCCCTGCTGCCGATGCAGGTCGATGTAGGTCGCCTGCGAAGCTTCGTCAGTGGCATAGAAAACCCGGTTTTCATGCCGTTCTTTATTGCGCTCTAGGTATTCCTTGAGCGTAGTGTAGTGATGACCATCGGCGTCAGTGGCGACTGGCTCATCGACCGACTGCCAAGCATCGTCCGCTTCGGTCTGCACTTCGACTGCAGGCTGATCGGCTTCGCCAAGATCGGCCGTGGTCCGAAAGATGACCAAATCCTCAACCTGCTTTTTGAACTTTTCGTCGTTCAGCGAGCCAAACTTAACGAAAACGCCCAAATCTTGCCAGCAGCGGATGTAGCTAGCCCGATCGTCGCGGTATAGCTCCTTCAAGCGATCGCCCACTTTCTTCGCGATGTAGTCAGCAATCCGGCGAACGGTGCGATCGTTCTGCAAAAAGCTGCGAGACACGTTGAGCGGAATATCGCTGCTGTCGACCACGCCGCGCAGCGGCAGCAAAAACTGCGGGATGATTTCCTCACAGTTATCGCTAACAAAGACCTGATTGCAAAATAGCTTGATGTGGCCTTTGGTCACGTCAACGTCGGGACGCAGCTTGGGAAAGTAAAGGATGCCGTTGACGACGAAGGGATAGTCCGTGTTTAGATGCACCCACAGTAGCGGATCTTCTTGAAAAGGATACAGATAGCGATAGAGCTCGAGA
>JAAHIA010000701.1 GCA_010671975.1 Leptolyngbya sp. SIO4C1
ATCGCAGAAACTATCTTTCTGCGATGAGATCGCACCGTAAATCCGCTACCGCCATTAACGCTTTCCGCTCTGTTGCATCCATCCCTATCGAAGCAAGACGCTTAGGCGTTGCCGGATCTTTCTCATTCCTAACGTTTGCAGCAATCACCCCTGGCAGCTCTCGGATTATTTGTGTTGATTCAAACAGCTCTCGCGTTTGAGGTGCCACCTTCACACCTTTTCCATCGCGCTTGAAACCGATCTCCCCGTTCATCATTTGAGATTCTAAAAACTGACTGATCGACTGCCAGAGTGCTTTCTTAAGTGTTTCGCGCTTGGGTGCAGTTGGCGACAGCGGTGATAGATAAACAACCCCCTGAGCAAAATAGAGAATCGGCTGCCAGTCTAGCGCTGCGGTAAAGTGCAGCACAGCATTGTGAACACGATTGCTCAGAATGCCAGTGGGCTGTCGCAGACGATGGTATGTCAGCTCACCCTTGATACCGAGATCCTCTAGACAGTCTTTTAGCGCCTTCCCACGCGGTCTTGTCCTGCCCGTAGCAGGCATAGCTAACTCTGCCGGGTTTGCCATGTGAACGGCTACATCGCCAAACCGCAGTAGAGGTCGCAGCGGATTTTTCAAACGCCGCTCTCTCAGCTGAAACTTCGGCCAATTAGTGCCAATTAGGTTGGTGCCTATTTTGCCCTGTGTGTTTTGAGCCAGGAAACCAATTTCTGACAAGTACTGCCGCCAGTCCGACCAAAAGGCAGAGAAATTCAGCCGCTCTCCCATCTCTTCGCAGAGAGTCAGAATCTCATTAACTTCGTGGGCTTTGGGGACATCCTCTTCTTCTCCCTGACAATATTTGTTGTAGTCATGCAACGTTAGGCCCAGACAGATCAACCGTTTTTCATTGTCTGAGAGCGGCTCTGACAAAAACGGAGTCAGCGTCCAGGCCAGCAGCAGCGCATTCGTGACGTGAACCAGCAAGCTCTGATCCGGGCTACTTGCCCAGCGTTGGGCTTTTTCTGTGGCGTAGGCATCGTTCATTTTTCTGAGACGATGTTCATGAACTGCCTGCGATCCGCCCAGCGCCGTCATATGCCCAAACTGGGTTTCCATCGCAGGTAGAACGGTATCGATAAACTCTTTAAGAATTAGGTCAGTATCAGGCGGCAGCGTCCTGATCAGCAGGGTTTGCAGTAGGGTTGTCATGGAAGGAAGAACTTTAAGGAGTAAAAAGTCAGCTGAACTAGAAAATCATTGCTGTGGTATTTTGACAGAAATTTCTGAGTCGATGGCTCAAAGCTTTGAGCAGCAGCGCATCCTGGTTAAAGGCACAGGCGTAGCGCTGTTCTGAACCGTCAGTTAGCAAATACAGGCCGAATAGCGGACTTAGCTGCAGCTTTTTCGCCACATCCCACTGGCTTTGCCTGCGGCCTAGCGGCACTAGAAAAGAAAGAATTTGCTGCTGACTGAGCGATCGCACCACGTCAACCTGAGGATGGCCCTCAATTCGTAAGCCGCTCAGATGAATCAGGTCGCAACATTCTAAGTTATCGCGAGTGCAGCTCAACTCGATTGACAGCCGCTGCTCCAGCCAGCGCTCAACTTTAAAGTAAGCCTGGGTATAGGTAAAAAAGTCGGCTCCGTAGCCCTGTTCTGCTGCTGCCGTCAGAAAAGCTTCTTTTTCTACTAGCTTGACTTCGGTATAGGGCAGCAGCCGTAGCAAATCATAAGTATAAAACCGGGTATCGTCCCAGACAGCCGCTTGGACAGTTGTGCCGCCTCGAAACCGCAGTAGTTCTTCTCGA
>JAAHIA010000702.1 GCA_010671975.1 Leptolyngbya sp. SIO4C1
CTGTTGGCAGTTAATCTGAGCCCATTCGCAATTAATATGAGCCCAGTCATGTCCGTATTGTCAGCTAATCTGAGCTCAAAATCGCCTTGTTTGCCAGCCGAGGCGTCCTTGTTTGCGAGCCCTTACACGTACAGGACTATTTGCAGCTATATCTAGAATGATGCCTTCAGCGCGTCCGTAATATTGGCTGGGCATTCTAGGGCTGACCTTTACTGGAACTTTAAGGATGTCAGTCACTCAGATCAGTGCGTCTATGTCTCCGTCGGATCAGGCCGCAGTGCTGGAAGCGGTGAAGACGATCAAAACGCACATGACGTTTTTGGTCGATTTGAGCGTGCAGGAGCGGAAGCAGCTACCCAAGATGGGGGATAAAAGCCGTGCGTTTGTGAGCCGTGCGCTAGAGCTGGCTGTCCAGAATCCAGATTTTTTGCCGCGATCGTTTGATATCGAAGAAATGCGCCGAGATGTGGAACTCTTTGAGGCGATGCATCCGGTGATGCTGGCGGTGAAGCAGCTATATGAGCTGGTGGATGATACCTATATGGCGGTTGGCAGCGAGGCTTATTCGGCGGCTTTGTCGGTCTATACCTATGCCAAGGCGAGCGGTCAGGGGGCTGGGCTGGATGAGGCGGTGAAAGAGCTAGGGACTCGGTTTGCGAGAAAGCCTCGGTCGAAGACTGCGGGCTAGCTGCCGACGGCGAGCAGAGGCTGGTGCGATAGTAAATTTCAGCTGAATCGGTTTAAACGGGGTCGTTGCGTCTTTAAGATGCAGCGGCCTCACTTTTTTTGGGAAACTTGCTTGATCAAGATGGAAACTTCCCTGTTTAAACCAGAGCGATTTGGTTTAAACCAGGAGAATTGCTGTTTCAAAATGGAAATTTCCGGTTTAAGGATGGAAACTTGCTTGTTTAAACAAGAAGCATATTGTTTAAACAGGGAACGGTGCAGGTTAAAAATAGAGTGGAGGGATATGGAGTGCGATCGCGGGCGAAATGGTGTTGGTTGGAGGGGGGCGGTCGTGTACTTTCGGCACTTTTACCTCGACTTCGCCTACTCCGGTCATGATGGTCCGCTCGGGCAGATAGCCGTTGCGCACCACCCCCTGACGGCCCCGTTCATTGCGCAGATGCGTATAGTGGCCCAAAAACTCAGCTCTCATACGCCACTTCTGGTGATAGCCCTGAGCGCTTTGCTCGAACAGCTTTAATCGAATCTAGTCTCGAAACTTGATCGAGTAGCTTTCTGGGACGAGTTTCCGTTAGATGTAAATTTAGAACACATATGCTATCTTGCCTTTGCCTGAACGATTTGTCTAATAAATATTATGTGGATATATGGAAAGTTTCCATATATCTACATAATATGAGCGTACTACATGGACAAGTTTCCATGTATCTAGCCTCATAGGGTGGATATATGGCTAGCTATCCGCATATCTAGCTGATACGGGGCAGATATATGGAAAATGTTGATCTAATAATAGTTATGCTAATTTAACCCAATTCAGGAACTTTTACTCGCCCAAGTCACGCTATGTCTCCATCCATCACAGAACCTCAAACCATCTTATTTGTTGCTGCCAACCCCAAAGAGACTGAGCGTTTAAGACTCGGCCAGGAGTTGAGAGAAATTGCTGAAGGGCTGCAACGAGCTCAAAAGCGAGATCAGTTCAACCTAGAGCAGCGCTCTGCAGTGCGACCCCTCGATATTCAAAGGGCTATGTTGGATGTGGAACCTCAAATTATTCACTTCTCTGGGCATGGAGCAGGGGAGCAAGGATTAGTTTTTGAAGAT
>JAAHIA010000703.1 GCA_010671975.1 Leptolyngbya sp. SIO4C1
GGAACTTTTGGGATAGAAACCCTCCGTAGTATTGAATCTATCAGTGGTAGCCGCTATGACGATGAGATTATTGGCGATGGGGGCGATAACAGACTACTTGGTGCTGATGGGGATGACACTATACTGGGCGGCGACGGCAATGATAGCCTCGCTGGCGGACGCGATAACGATACGCTCGATGGCGGCACTGGTGATGACACGCTTAGCGGTGGTTCGGGAGATGACAGCCTTACGGGAGGGGCCGGTAACGATATTCTCTATAGTTATGAAGATAATGATGTGCTGTACGGCGGTGCGGGTGCAGATGTGCTACACGGCCATGATGGTAACGACATTTTGGTAGGGAATACGGGCTTTGATCGGCTACTGGGCGGCGCAGGTGCAGATACTTTCGTGTTTGATGGGCTAGACGCAGAGCGGGATGGTATCGGTGACTTTACTCGCAGTCAGGGAGATATCATTCAGGTTTCAGCCAGTGGATTTGGGGGTGATCTGACCCAAGGTGTTCTAGGTGCTGAGCAGTTTGTCCTGGGCTCGGCAGCGACAGATAGTAACGATCGCTTTATCTATGATCAGGCGAAGGGCATCCTTTCCTTTGATGTGGATGGTTCCGGCTCTCTGGCGGCTGTGCAGATTGCCAGTATTGGGCGCGGCACGGCTCTAGCCCATACGGATATTGTAGTTGCGTAGAAGGGTGGGTGAGACTCATGTGTGATTGGACATGCGATCGCACTCCCGTCTATACACGATCGCATCTCTAACTTAAAACTGCGATCGCGCTCACAAATGACTCAAGCAACTGATTATTTTTCATAATTTTCGAGAACATTTTATCAGGGCTGCAGAATCATGAAACCTTTCAAAACCCAAAAGCATCAAAGACAGGTTGCCAAAGCAGCAGGCAATGTGGTTCAGGCAGGACGAGACTATTCTCAACAGCATACTGTTCGAGTTGGCATTTGGATTTCCATCACTTTGACTGCAGTCCTAGCGATTGGTGCAGCAGTCTTTATTCGAATGCTTTCAAAAGAGAATTCAGGGATCGAACTCTTAATCGAACCATCCGTTGAGCAGCCAGCTGAACAGCAGCGAGAATAAGCTCTCGGTTAGGAGTGCATCTCAGCTGTCTAGAGCATCTAAACCAGTGTGTCTACCCTTAGCGAGTGTCAAAGACCATGAAAGTTACGACAAGATCTCAAAAATCGCCGACTGCAGCGCCTAAAGTTGGCAAAATCACCGTATTTACGCAAACAGCCTCTGCCGACAACAGCATTATTCAAGTAGGCCGTGACTACAGCCAATATCTCTATCTGCAGTTTGAGTCTGGCAACTGGATTGCGCTGATTGCTAACGGAGCGATGATCGGGCTAGCAATTTATGGATTGATTGCTGGCAGCCGTTCGATTGCTCAATATGCAGTCGGCATGGAAAATCAACCCCTGCTTTGCACCCCTCAATTGCAGAGGTTAAACTTGGCGCTGGCGCGCGAAGCTGCCCGAGCGAATGCCGCAATGCCTGAGCAAGAGCTGCAAGCTATCTTAGCGATTCCAGATTTTCAAGGGCCTGCTGGGCTGCAAGGGGAAAGAGGGCCGCAGGGCGAGCCAGGCCCGCGAGGGCTTGCTGGTGAAACCGGGCCTATAGGCCCGCAAGGCCCACCCGGTAAGCCAGGTCCACAAGGCCCTGTGGGGCCAACAGGGCCACAGGGTAATGCTGGAGTAGCTGGTAGTACAGGCCCGCAAGGCCTACAAGGACTCCCTGGCACGACAGGTCAGCAAGGCCCACGCGGTAT
>JAAHIA010000704.1 GCA_010671975.1 Leptolyngbya sp. SIO4C1
GATAGCGAGGATAGAAGGCAAAATAGACATTCGGTGATTGAAGTAAGGTGCAGGTGTGAGACAACATTTGCGCCGTAAAAAGCGATCTAAGTTTATGCTCGGAGAATAGGGCATTTTCTCGCAATATGTCTCCAAAAGGCAGGTTAGCAGGGCATTGACGTAGCAAGCGAGCTAAACTATGGCTTTGCAAGAGAGCGCGTTGTTGTAAGAGTGTGATGAGACCTAGACCATCTAGTCGATGAGAAGCAGCAACTAAGTAGCCTTGTTCAAACCAGAAAAAGTGCTGTCTTATTTTTGAGACGCTCTGTAAACTCGGCTTGAGAGTTAAGCGTCCTGACTGCTGGCTATTTTGTAGAAGCTTGAATAGCTCGGGCAGCGAGAAGTCCGAAGTATAACCTTGAATTAACATGGGCTGAAATACTTTGATTTAAAAGAGACAAGGGCGATATTAAAAGAGCATCAAAAGGCTATCGATTCTACTGTGATGCACACACTGAACGAGCTTGAATATATTGATTGATTAAAATCATTAGTGCTCTAATGACTGACGCTGGTTCTGTTGCATTTAAAGGAATAAATGGCGGATGCTCGATTTTGTCAGTAAACCCTAAAGCAATCTCAATATTTTCAAGCGGCCAGGCTTCCTCGCAGTCTAAGTGAGTGACGCCAACAACCATAGGTAGCTGTGCTCGCTCTATCATAAACCGATAGATCAAGTGAGCTTTGCGAAATTCTGAGGGCCTATGAGCGGGCACTAACAGAATATAGGCGTGGGCCTTGTTAATCAAGTCCTCCCACATGAAATCAAATCTGGCTTGGCCAGGGGTACCATATAAATGCAGAGCCATTTCTGGGCCAAACTGTAGTCGGCCAAAATCAAAAGCAACCGTTGTCTTTGACTTGAGCAAACCCGTTTCATCAGTTGCTTGACGATCGGTGTCTACAACCTCAATTTCGCTGACTGCGCGGATAAAAGTGGACTTACCAGCTCCAACCGGCCCAGTGACTACCAATTTCATAATTTCCATGGGTTAGTTCGAGCTTATGGTTTTTCTAAAAAATGAGTGCAGTGAAATCTCTCACTGCACTGTCAATCATGAAACCGTTGATCATACAATGCCAATCACGACAGCGATGCCCCAAAGACTAGAGAGCTTAGCTGAGGACTAACTGTAATTCTGATACTGACTGTTTGATTGCCAACTGCAGCAAGCCCTGCTTGGCCAGTTGAGTAGCCAAGACTAGCAGGACAGCATCCTGACCGCAGCTAGTCAGAACGCAATATCCTTGGCTTCCTTCTACTAAAATTCGTTCAACGTTGCCTCTTTTTAATTCACCGCCAATTCGTTCACCAATAGACAGCATAGCAGCTGCCATGGCCGAGACTCTTTCCTCGTCCATATGGTTTGGTAAGGTCGTTACTAAAGGTAGCCCATCTGGGGTAACTAGAGCTGCCCCTTCAATATCGGAACTACCACTAACTAAGCCTTGTAAAATTGTTTGCACTTTTTGAGTATTCAGGGGCATAGAATTTGAACTCCTAGTAAAAGCTAATTTTGGTAGCAATCGCTTCAAAAAGGCCATTGCCTTAAAGATGAAATTCTTGTTTTTAAGCGGGGGCTATGCCATATTTTCTGTTTACAGCATCGCTGCAGGTTGACATTTCATATGTCTAAAACAGATCAACAAGCTGGCTCTCTACGTCAAAGCAACAAATTCTATGACGTCATGGGTGCCGCCCCGCAGCACTGAGGCAAGCGGCTGCGAGGAAAGCAGATTGCCTCAGT
>JAAHIA010000705.1 GCA_010671975.1 Leptolyngbya sp. SIO4C1
TGTGTTGAGTTTTTAGTCCTGATTTCAGAACGCGACCATAGACGGAATCAACCACAGCCTGGTTAAACACGATGCCATCATAGACGCCTTTAGTGACAGCAAATACTATCAGTTCTACACACCGCTAGTTAAATTTTTGTTTTATACCGGGTGTCGCCCATCTGAAGCAGCAGGGTTTCAGTGGCAGCAAGTGACGGCTGATGACATCGTGTTTAACCAGGCTGTGGTTGATTCCGTCTATGGTCGCGTTCTGAAATCAGGACTAAAAACTCAACACAGGCGGAAGTTCCCAATCAATCAACAGCTGAGACAGCTCCTAGATGAAATCCGTCCTGAACGACCTCAACCCGGCGATATGGTATTTCCGCCACCCAAGGGTAAATACCTGGACTTTAACAATTTTCGTAATCGAGGCTGGAAAGCTATCCTTGAAGCGTTAGGGATTCGCTATCGTAAGCCCTATCAAACTCGGCACACCTTTATTACCCACTGTCTGGAAGAAGGGATCAGCGTACCTCAGGTAGCAAAGTGGGTGGGTAACACTCCAGAGGTGATTATGAAACACTACGCAGGTACCCTGGCCCAATTTGAAGTCCCTATCCTGTAGGCACGGCAAAGAAACAGAAATGTAAACACAAACAGCAATGTAATAGACATGGTTTGGCGAACCCACATCGGCGATCGGATTCTGGAGGGTGTAGAGGCTGAAGTTTACCTCCACGCTACGCAAGCGGCTGTTGATCGTCTTTTTTCATTAGAATCCCTTAACGATGAGCTGGATTGGGGAACTGGTAATCGTCTGTTTGAGAAAGCCAGCTTTGCCCAAAAGATTTATTTTGTTCACGCCTGCTTATCCGCGTTACTAAGCCCAGATATTCCTGCTCCAACCCTGACCCACGTTTTGGAAGCTGCTGCTTATTTCCCACTGGCCTTCTCGAGAGCCGCTGTGGAAGAAGAAATTACCTTTTCAGAACAGGGCGGCTGGTACGAGGGTCCGGCAAAAGACGTGGAATACTTTCACCGCGAGATGCTCTGGAAAGTTTATGAGAGATTGATTCGCCCCAGCTATGACGCTTTAGAAGAAGACCCTGAGGATGAAGATTTTGAGGACGAGGATTTTGTCGATGTTTACGAAGGATTTACCCTCCACACAATTAATATAAAACCTTGGGAAGCCATCATCGAGAGTCTGATGGAGCGGATATTTTGGGATAGGGACTGGCGCATCTCGACACAACTGCCAGAACTCTTAGATGGTGTTGAAGAAAGCTTTGTTGAGACCACAGGATTGACCGAAGAGTATCTATCAAATCGGCTTCCAAAAGTAACCGAAAAAGAGGCGATGTCTCTATTACGTAACATTCACGACTGGAGAGTTGAGATATCTGAATAAATCGAATACTATTGAGTCTGTAGAGCAGGCGTACTATCATGGCTCTCTCTAAAGCTCAGAAAACACCGTCTGGTAAAGCACCTAAAGGCACAGTCCAGATTCTCAGTTCTCACGATCGATTGCAAATTCGATTTCGGTACGGCGGCAAGCGACATTATTTGTCTGTGGGGTTACCGGATACCCCTACTAACCGTGTTGTTGCTGAGTACAAGGCAAAGCAAATTGAGCTAGATATTATTGCTGGTCACTTCGATGAGACATTGACCAAGTACAAGCTGCAAGCGGCGCTCAGCACAACGGAGTCCAATAATCAGACGCAAGCTGTTCCCTCGTTAACTGAGTTATGGGAGCGCTATTGTGAGGTAAGAAAACCTGTTGTCAAGGCTGGAA
>JAAHIA010000706.1 GCA_010671975.1 Leptolyngbya sp. SIO4C1
TCTCAAAAAATACAGGCGCTCTACCGCTCTCAGCTAGGGCACCAGCCTAGTAAAGTAACCTGTCAGATTTTTGATTCAAAGTTAGCAATTGTTTTGGAGAACTCAGTGACCCAGCCCGAACAGCTTTTGGCTGAAGAGGGTCAGGTCGACTTAGCCGAGCGCGTCCGTCAGGATCTCGATGCGGCTCTTCGCCCGCAGCTAATTGCGCTGATTAAATCTATTGTGGGCACAGAGGTGGTTGACTTACTCAGCGATGCCACGCTTGATACCGGTAGAACCGGCATTATCGCTATCTTGAGCGACACCCCTGATGTCCGCAATCCTGACGCAATTCCTAAAGTTAAGCGCAACGGTGGACGTCGCTCAGAGCCGTCTAGTAAGTCCTCATAGACTCAGCAAACCGCGTTTTTTTCAGTTCAATATATGTCTTAATGTATGTCCTATTCACCTTCGAAGACGCCTGCAACTGAAGAAACAGCGCTTCCAGAGCAGGTCAGTCACCTGTATGCTAGGCTATTCAACCATCAGCTAAGGTCTGCTAGCTGCCACTTTTTAGCGCCTGATCGGCTAGCGATTGTCCTAGATGATTTCGCGACGCCGGCCGAAAGACTATTGCTAAGCTCTGGAAAAGAAGCACTCACTCAAGAGTGGCGAGAAAAGCTGAACCATATTTTCCAAAGGCGGTTGAGGGAAACGTTAGAGACTAGCTTGCAGCAACCCGTCGAGGATCTCATTAGCCAGTATCAGCTTAGAACAGGCCGCATCAGCATCTTGGTCGTGTTTGGCAAACATTGAAAGGCAATCAGTACTGCCGAACCGGCGTTTGCCCAATAAAAATTGCTACAGATACTGCTGAATCAGCCTGTTCAAATCTTCGAGCATGTAGGGCTTGGCTAGGTAATCAGTAAATCCGGCTGCAAAAATCTGCTCTCGATCGACGGCACGAGCCAGTGCGGTGACGGCAATCGCCGGTACGTTGAGCAGCTGCGGCAGCCGCCGTAGCTGCGTTAGGACATCGATGCCGTTAACGTCGGGCAGTACGATATCGATAAGCATCAGGGTCGGACGCTGTTGGCTAGCCAGCACGATCGCCTCTCGCCCAGTTCTAGCCATTGTCGCCTTAAGCCCTAGCGTCTCTAGCGCGTAGGACATCAGCAATAGGTTATCTTCATCATCATCTACAATAAGAATAGAGCCTGATGTCCCGCCGGACAGAAGCGCGCTCTGAATCTGAGTTAGTGCTGAAATCATAGCTTCGTCGAACACTCAAGGAAAGACTGCATCCTTCAAGTAGAAACAGATACCAGAACCTTCCAAGTGGCCGTCAGCACTCAAAAAAGTTGACTTAATTCAGCTGCAGGTAGCAAATTTTCTGTCAGTTAAGCCTTGAGAGAAAACTGGCTAAGTCCAGACTGAAATTCTAATTTTTTACGGCTTTTAGCTGCCGATGCCTAAAAACACTAGCCTCAAGAAACAATATTACCTAAGCATATTCTCCCGATTATAGCCTACCGGCTACGCTTCAAAATTGAGCTTGGGCGTAGAGGGTCCTTCGACCTGAATTCAAAACCCTAAATTCAAAGCGGTCAAAGCATTTAGTCCAATTTATAATACTACCGAAATAAGCTACCAGCTTTTCTCTCTAGTAAGGTATAAATTCGTAACCATACGACTTATTTCTCTAGAGTCATGACGTTAGAGGGGATAGTTAGATTTCATACAGTTACACGATAGTGCGTAGTTCAGTCCTCTATCGGACTCAACCAGGCGC
>JAAHIA010000707.1 GCA_010671975.1 Leptolyngbya sp. SIO4C1
TGAGCGCTATAGCCACGTCATGCACCTGGTTAGCAACGTCGTCGCCCAGCTGCAGCCGACGCAAACCCCGGTTGATCTAATCGCGGCTATGTTCCCAGGGGGCACCATCACCGGCTGCCCGAAAGTGCGCTGCATGGAGATTATTGAGCTTTTAGAGCCGCTGCGTCGCAGCCTGTTCTATGGCTCCTGCGGCTATTTAGACTGGCGCGGAGATCTCGATTTGAATATTCTGATTCGCACGCTGCTAATGGCCGATCTAGACAGTGCTCAAAAAACTGTTTGGGGGCAGGTAGGCGCCGGCATAGTTGCAGACAGCCATCCTACTCAAGAATGGTTTGAGTCGTTGCAAAAGGCTCAGGCACAGCTACGGGCGCTGGGCCTATAGTCTCGGTCGCGATCGCGCAAAACTACGTGGATGAGTCAAAACGCTGTAAACTCTAGCAAAGGCGCTTCGTCTACGGCAGGCCGCTGAAGCAGTAATTTTCATGCGCGCTTGCGATAGCAGCCGTCGTGATTGAGCAGCTGTTTTAACACTATAAATAACAATTTTTAAGCCCGGTTTTAAAGTCGCCAATCTCGTCTGATGATTGCCTGAATGAGTCCTGAAACCTATCTCAATCATCCTAACTTTGGTCTGCTCTTTAGGATTTGTCTAGTAGAAGACAACAAGGAGCTGTTTGCCACGCTCTATGCGCAGCGCCTGTTTTTCTTGGTAAACACGGACGGTAAGACCGGGCTAGCTTTTGATCCGATTGGTCGCGGCGAAGCGAGGCAGCTGCTAGAGTCGCGGCTGCGAATTTTGCGTCGGGCCGGCCAATATTCAGAGTACGATCGGCTGCAGAAAACTTATCAGCAAACCTTTCAATGAGCGACTCGAGCGATTCTGAGCTTTCAACTGAGGGGGGAGCGGCGCGATCGCTGGAGCAGCATATTCGTCAGCTCCGTCAGCAGATTCCACCGTCTGTGCGGCTGATCGCCGTGACCAAAACGTTTCCGGCTGCCGCCGTTCGCGCTGCCTACGCGGCTGAGATTCGCGACTTTGGCGAGAGTAAAGTGCAAGAAGCCGCCGTTAAGCAGGCTGAACTGAGCGATTTAGCCGATATTACCTGGCATCTGATTGGGCATTTGCAAACTAACAAAGTTCGCAAAGCCGTTCAGCAGTTTGACTGGATTCATTCAGTAGACAGCCTAAAGCTAGCCGAGAAGCTCGATCAGGCCGCCGGCGAACTCCACCGGCGACCTAGCTGCTGCCTACAGGTCAAGCTGGCAGATGATCCCAGCAAGTATGGCTTTGATTTAGAGACGCTTATAGCGGCGCTGCCTCAGCTGGATCAGCTGACCCATCTACGCATCGTTGGGCTGATGACGATTCTGCCTTACGGCCTTTCAGAGACAGCGCAGCGCAAAATCTTTGAGCGGGCGCGGCAGCTGGCTGAGGAGATTAATCAGAGGGGGTTTTCTCAGCTGCAGATTGAGCATTTGTCGATGGGAATGTCGGGCGATTTTGCGGTTGCGATCGCGGCGGGTGCCACCATGATTCGGCTAGGCACAGCGCTGTTTGGCCGCCGCGACACCAGCCTTTAAGGGACAGCCTACAGGCGCTGCGGCAGGCCTTAAACCTTCAAAAGAAATAAATTTTCAAACCAAGTAGCATTTTCTGGGATTTCGTGTATACTGTGGCTCATTGTTCCGCTTCCATAGAAGCGCCATTAGGGTAATTGCAGACTAAGTTCGTCCTTAATATTTAAGTAAGGATTAATGTTTCAGAG
>JAAHIA010000708.1 GCA_010671975.1 Leptolyngbya sp. SIO4C1
CTGTGTTGGCCTTCCTCATTCAGGCGCTGCGTGCCAAGCGTTTCGGGCAGATGATGCCGAGCCTGATTCCTCAACTGCCTGAGACGGTTCTTAGCCCTGATCCTTCGTGACCCCCTGAACAATTACCCTTGATCTGTATACTGCTGCCCTGCTTTGAAAACTTGATTGCATTGTCAACTAAGTTGGTCAGCACCTGCAGCAGCCGATCGCTATCAGCTGAAAGCAGAAACCCTGGATCGTCTGCCTGCAGGCCGATCTTGGCTTGCTCAGCTTTGAGCTGGCTCAGCATCAGAACGCGCTGAGTCAAATCGGTAGTCGTGAACGGCTGTGGGTTCAGCCGAACTCTACCAGAATCTAGCCGCTCTAGCTCTAAGATATCGTTGACCAGCTGCACCAGCCGATGCGAATGCTCGACCGCGATTTTGAGCACCTGCTGGCCTTGCCCAGACGCTGCTTCGACTAAGCCGGTTGATAGCAGATCTAGCGCCCCGTGAATAGAGGTCAGCGGCGTGCGCAGCTCGTGGCTGACCGCTGCGATAAACTCCTCTTTTAGACGCTCAATTTCGGCTCGCTGGGTGATGTCTTCACCAATGCTCAGCGTGCCGATGGTTGCACCTGCTTCGTCTTTGAGGACAGTATGATTCCAAGCGACTGTGCGCTCTGCTTGCAGGCGCGTCACAACGGTGCCCTGGCTGTGGGGTGTAAACGGCCCGGCCAGCGCCTTGTGAAACTTTTCTCTCTCTGAGTGCTGCTGAGCTTGGGGGGTGCAGGTTGTAAACCAGTCGTGACCTAACAGTTCGTCTGATGAATAGCCGGTTAACTCCTGCAGGTAGGGGTTGGCGTAGTTGACTCTGCCATTGATGTCTAGCCCAACCACCAGCAGCCTGACGTTTTCTAGCAGGCTGCGCCAGCGGCGTTCGGCTTCTTGCAGCGTGGCCTCAGCTCGCCTTTGCTGGGTCACATCTACCATCACAGCGTGCGATCGCGCAATCTGCCCGGCATCGTCGCGCTCCGCTACGCCCGATAGCAGCACGTCAATCACCTGCCCTGACTTGGTGACAAACTGGTAGGCAATATTTCTGGCGATGCCGGTCTTAAAGTATTCAGGCAGATGGATTTCAAGCGCCGCTCGACGAGAAGCCGGTGTCAAAAATTCGGTAGAGCGACGATACAGCACTTCGGCTCGCGTGTAGCCCATCTTTTCTAGCCAATAATCGCTGACGCTAATGAGCCGACCGGTATTGTCAATGGAATGCATCATCGCCGGCGTATTGTTGTACAGCGATCGATATCGCTGCTCGCTAACCTGTAGGGCAGCCGTGCGCTCCTTGACCCGGCTTTCAAGCTGCGCATTGAGCTGTCGCAGCTGAGCTTCAGCCTGCTTGCGATCGCTGATGTCGGTATGTGAGCCAATCAGGCGAAGGGCTTGCCCAGTGCGATCTCGCAGCGCCTGGGCTCGACCGAGAATCCATTTGTAGCTACCGTCTTTACAGCGCAGGCGATATTCTTCTTTGAAGTGAGCCGTTTGACCGCCGCGAAAGCGCTGCTCGGCGAGCGTAATCCGTGCTAGATCGTCGGGGTGAATGCGATGCCACCATTCACAGCAATCATTGAGCAACTCATCTGCGGCATAGCCCAGCATGCCCTTCCAGCGAGCTGAGTAAAAGACCTCACCCGTTTCGACATTGAGATCGAAAATCCCATCGTTTTGTATAGCCAGCTGCCATCGTTTCTCACTTAGGCGCAGCGCCGCTTCTGCCTGCTGC
>JAAHIA010000709.1 GCA_010671975.1 Leptolyngbya sp. SIO4C1
GTGCCGTTCTTTGAGATGTCGTGGGAGCCGCAGGTGGGGCAGGTCATTTCTAGCGCCATCGCTGCTATACCTCGCAAAACAGTAGATACGTCATATTTTCCTCTATCCTTTACATTATTGGACTACCGTAAAAGGTGATGTGCCCTTGCCGCTGGAGCTGTCGCAGGCGCGTCATCATGGCGGGCGTGAGTGAGCCGCCATTGCGGGCTCCCTGCACCATCTGCCAGCGGGCCTGCATATCCGCTTCCTCATGGAAACCTTTCAGATACTTTGGCCCCAGCCACCCGGGTTCGGCATCGAACAGCTTTTCCTGGAAGGTGCGTCGCGCCATCATCACCACGTTCGCCCTTCGCTTCACAGCCCCAATCGCCAGGTGTCCGCTGGTTAACCCACTCCCTACAATCAGCACCGTTTCACCTTTGAGTGAATTCAAGGCAGGCAGCCGGATTTGGTTGGCATGGCACAACCTTTCCGGCGGATAGGTGGCACTAATTTGCTTGACCCAATCGGGTAGGTAGGGCTGCCCGCCGCCTGTGGCCAGCACGACCCGACGAGCCAGCACCGTATCCCCTGTCGATAAAGTCAACCGAAATCGGGAAGGTCTTTGCTGCAAGGGCTCCAGTCGTGTGACGGCTGCTGGCACCACATGATTTTGCAACTGCCAACGCTGCACGACGGTATCGCAAAATTCTTGGAATAGGCGCGTGCCGGGGCGATCGTAGGGCGAGTGGAGTTCGTCATAGCGCCCTTCGGCAAAGGTTCGCAGGGCGTGGGCATTGGGGGCAGGATGATGGACGGCGGGCGATCGCAATTCGGCAATTTCCTGGGCCACAAACTGCTGCTGCCACTGGGTCATCCAGGTACCGCTGGGGTCAAATACCTGGATGCGATCGCGCAGTTTCGCCTTCTTTTGCAACACATGGGTCACCAGGGTAAGGGCCTGCGGTCCGGCCCCAACAACCGCAATATCGGTCTGCAACTGAGCCATAACGTCTACTTAAGTTGATCGAATCCGATGCAGGCAATATGATAATGATTATCGTTACCACTTGGCAAGCCTATGATCACTGTCGTCGCTGGCCCCTGCGGCGCAGGCAAAACCACCTGGATTCTTCAGGAACTCGCTCAGATGCCGACGCCTGCGATTTACGTCACGCCGGGAGTCGGCCCGGTGCCCATTGATGCTACGCGGGTGGCGGTGCGGTTTCCCCAGGTCGAAATCTTCCATCGCCAGCCCGAAACCAAATTGCTACAACGCTTGGCGGCTGGCGTACCCGTCTATTTTGAGCTGGGCTTTCAGCTAGAGACGGACATCGCGTTTTTGGAAGCTCGGCCTCACCGCCGAATCGTGCTGGTGGCTGAGGAAAATTGCGATGCGGGTTGGCAACTCTGGGCTGATGAGGTGATTCACGGCAATCAATCGACTCTTGACCTGCAATCGGCACAGGTGTGGCGGGCACCGTTGAGCGGTCAAGTGTTTGATCCGCCCAGTCTGGATACCTTCTGGCAGGAGCTTAGCCAGGGAGCCTATGGCGAGGTGCATCGGGCCAAGGGAATTTTTGAGTTGGCGGAGGGTCAGGCGTTTCATCTAGATTTTGTGAACAGCTTGCCCGGCAGCGCCTACACCGAACTCAATCTGCCCCGGTGGGTACAGGGGCGACCCCAGCGCTTCAGCGGCATTGAGGTGGTAGGGCATGAGCTGGATGAAGGGGCGATCGCAACTACCCTCAAAGACTGCTATTTGTCTGACTCTCTACTTGA
>JAAHIA010000071.1 GCA_010671975.1 Leptolyngbya sp. SIO4C1
AAATCGCAAAAGAGTAGCATTCTTCGCCGGTAGCACAGCCGGCTACCCACAGGCGAATAGAGGCATCGGCTCCCTTTGCTCAATCAGGCTGGGGAAGATAGATTCCTTTAAGAAGACGAAGGTTTCTGGATCGCGAAAGAAGCTGGTGACCGTAATCAGCACGTCGCGGTAGAGGGCCTTGACCTCAGCCGGATCGTTCTGGAGCCGCTCAGCATAGGCTTCGATCGTATTCAGCCGATAGAGCGCCATCCGCCGCCGCAGCCGGCGCTCGAAGGTGGTACGCTTATATTGCGTAAAGTCAACGCCGGTGGCTGTTTTTAGCAGACTATAGACCAGAGGCAGCCCGGTTTCCCGAGGCGGCTCACCGGTTGGACTTTGAGGCGGCTGCTCGCTGTCGTCAGTCAAGTAGGGATGCTGCGCAATGCTGGCTAGCTTGTGAGCAATCTCAGCCGGCGGCAGAATAAAATCTACATAGCCGGTCTCAACTGCCGTGTTGGGCATGTCGCTATATTGAGCCGTGTTTTCAGTTTGAGCAAAGGTAATGCCGGCTGCCTGCTTGATGGTTTTTAACCCTGCAGCGCCGTCGCCATCAAGCCCTGAGAGCACAATCCCAATCGCGCGATTGCGATAGCGGCTAGACAAAGATTTAAAGAAAACGTCAATGGGCATAAATTTCTGCTGTGACGCCTCCCTCGGTGCTAGCTGCAGCCGGTCGTCCTCAATCGTCATTCGAGCGTTAGCTGGAATGATGTAAATATGATTGGGCTGCACTTGCAAGTCTTGAGTAGCCTCTACCACAGGCATTTCTGTCACGCGCGATAGAATCTCGCTCAGCATGCTGGGTGAATCAGGGCTTAAATGCTGAATCAGGACAAACACCATGCCCGTATCGATGGGTAGCGCCTGCAGCAGATCTGAGTAGGCTTCGAGCCCGCCCGCTGAAGCGCCAATGCCAACGATGGGAAAGGTGACCTCTGCTTCATTATCGGTATTTTGTGAGGGCGAGTTGACCATGATGATAGTTCAAAGATTGGGGCTAGACACTAAGAGCTCAATCGCTAAGTCATTTAAGTTGCTAAGACACCTTTAAATAGCGTATCAATGTTTAGTATCTTGAACATTTTGGTTAAATAGCATATCGATGTTTAGCATCTTGAGCCTTTTGAATTCGATACGCTATGAAATAATTCAGTTAGCTTATTAACGCTCTTGAACTGTGAGGTTACAGACGTTCCTATTAAAAAACCAGACGCTATAGTAGTGTCTGGCTGAGGTCTATTGAGCTGGTTAGCGATCAATCAGGGCCTCGTCGCGGTTAGCAGCTGCAGCTATCTTTCGTCTAGCTCATCTCGAAGCGCATCGCTAACCGGCTGGCAGCAGTCTACCGGCGGTGCGGCACTGATATCCGTATGATCAAATTCGATATCGAGCGCGCTCAGATCAATGTCTAAGGCGCTGAGCAAGCTGGCCCAGTCGGCTGCGATCGCGGCGTCATCCGGTGTTTGCTGGTAGAGCGCACCCAGGGTTGCCAGCGCATCGTACCAAAGCCCGGCCTCAGCGTAGGCAACGGCCCGCTGGTGCGGTGTGGCCTCGGCCAGCGTTTGATCGACATCGCTAGCCACCCGCTGAATTGTCCCAGAGACGAGATAGGGATCGGCTTCTAGCTGAGCTGCGTCGCAATAGACAGAGAGCGACCAGCGATAGGTCTGCGCTAGCGTCAGCGGCTGCGCGGTCTCTGGCAGCGAGATATAGACCACGCCCGGCAAGTCTTGCGTCACCGCCAGCGGCAGCGTTAGCTCGTAGGTTAGCTGCTGGTCAGTCATCTGCCACAGGTCAAACTGCAGCCGGTGGATGCTGTCGGCGGCAAACGGCACATAGACACCCACCGTCGGATGCTCAGACCGCGTCAGCAGCTGATCGGTGATCTCTGGGCTGGGGATCAGCGCGGTCAAATACTTGCCAGGTGCGGCCGCCGCGCAGGGGGTGCGGCTGCCTAAATCAACTCGGCGCACCGGCCGACCGCCGTTGGTGTTGGGAGGACGCGGCGGCGCATTGAACTGTAGCGGTGCAGCAGCAGCGCTGCCGCTCAGCAGCAGACAGCCGAACAACACGGGGCTGAGCCAGCGGCCCAACAAAGACCGTTGAGATTGCGAAGTGAATAGATGCATGGCGCTGATTATGTAGAACAGGTAAAGCTATACCCTGTTCTGTTCTTCACAGCGGCTGCAGAAGTCTCCGGAGAGGTTGATAGGTTTCTTGATAAGGGGAAACGGGAACCTTACAGGATCTGAGAGAGGAATTTTTTCGAGCGCTCTTCCTGCGGGTTGGTGAAGAAGGCTTCTGGCGTATTCTCTTCGACTAAGACGCCGCCGTCCATTAGCACCACCCGGTCGGCCACCTCGCGCGCGAAGCCCACTTCGTGCGTCACACAGACCATCGTCATACCGCTGCGGGCTAGGCTGCGCATGACATCGAGCACCTCGCGCACCATCTCTGGGTCGAGGGCTGAGGTGGGTTCGTCAAACAGCATCACTTTGGGCTGCATGGCGAGAGAGCGGGCGATCGCAACCCGCTGCTGCTGACCGCCTGACAGCTGCCCCGGATATTTCTTAGCCTGCTCAGCAATGCCGACGCGCTCTAACAGCTGCATGGCGTGGGCCTCAGCCTCGCGCTTTTTCTTATGGCGCACCCAGATTGGCGCCAGCGTTACATTCTGCAGCACGGTCAGGTGCGGAAACAGGTTGAACTGCTGAAAGACCATGCCCACCTCGCGGCGGATGGCTTCAATATTTTTGAGATCGTGGGCAATGGTGATGCCGTCAATCTCAACGGCGCCTTTTTGGTAGGGCTCTAGCGCATTGAAGGTGCGAATAAAGGTCGACTTACCTGAGCCAGAAGGCCCCATCACCACTACCACTTCGCCTTTGTAGACGGTGAGGCTCACGCCCTTGAGCACGTGAAAGCCGTTGTCATACCACTTTTGCACATCGCGGGCAATAATTACCGCTTCTGAATCGGCGGCGTTAACGGTTGAACTGTCGGTTTGGATCTGGGTCATGGTTAGGTTGGGCCTATCGGCTGCATGAATCTATTGTGCCACTTGAACTAAATCAAGCCTTGGTTTAATACACGGGACTTAACGCGGCGGTGCTGCCCCCAAGTTAACGAAGTTAGCGCTCGGTGTTGAGCTGCTGCTCTAAGCGACGGCTGGCCAGCGACATGGCGTAGCAGAAAAACCAGTAGAGCACAGCGATAAAGAGATAGACCTCCGAATAGCGGCCCAGGTATTTCGGGTTGGCCAGAATGCTGTTGCTGATCCCCAGCAGCTCAACCAGGCCGACCACGCCCAGCAGCGTCGTATCTTGGAACAGGCTGATAAACTGTCCGACAATCGCTGGGATAGCCGTTTTGAGCGCCTGCGGCAGCACGATTAGCCCCAGCGTCAGCGGCTTGTTGAGCCCCATTGAGGCGGCAGCTTCAAACTGGCCTCTAGGTACCGCCTGCAGGCCGGCCCGCACGTTTTCGGCCAGGTAGGCCGAGCTAAAGATAGTCAGACCGATGATGGCCCGCACCACCCGATCGGGCCGCACCCCTTCTGGCAAAAACAGCGGAATCATCACCTGCCCCATAAACAGAATGGAGATCAGCGGCACGCCGCGAATCAGCTCAATGTAGGCAATCGACAGCCCTTTCACAACCGGCAGCTCGCTGCGCCGCCCCAGTGCCATAATCACCCCGATTGGGAAGCACAAGGCAATGCCCGTAATGGCGAGCAGCAGCGTTAGCGTCAGGCCGCCCCAGTCGCTAGTGGAGACCGAGCGGACGCTGATATCGAAGCCAATCAGGCCGGAAATGAACTGAATGACGACATAGGTCACCACGAAGCCAATCACAAACAGCACCAGCTTCTCTAAAAAGCCCAGCTGCGGCAGCAGACTCACGCGGCTAGCCAGCTGCCAGCCGGCCACCGCCGCCACCGCTAGCACAATCGCTAAAAACAGTAGACTATCGCGCAGATCGCCGCCCGAGAGCAGCCACAGCATGACAAAGTAGGAGGTAAACCAGCCGGCGCTGAGAAACTTGCCTAGGCCAGGATAGCGGCGACCCAGCTGCTGACCGGCAAATGCTGCAGCACACAGCAGCACCACTAGGCCAATCAAAATTGGGCTGCTCGGTCGCGTCAGCGGAAAGATAATGGCGATCGCACAGAAGGCGGCTAGGCCAATCAGTACCGGACGGTTGAACAGCGAAGACAGGCTGCGCCCAACCACGCCCCAGGTCAGCCCGGACATCGCGACGATGACGCCAAGCATGGTCCAGATGCGCCAGCGGCGCGCCGCCGGATAGAGCCCTGACATAAACAGCGGCAGGTTGTTAGGAATAACGGCCCACTGCGCCAGTTGGAAGGCCCAGACCAGCAGCCCCCAGCCGATGAAGAGAAAGGCCGCCAGCAGGATAATCGTCAGCAGCGAATTGTACCAGGTGTTGAACAGATGCTTGTGAGCCCAGGCTGCCGGCGACAGCTGTTTGACAGGCGGCAGATTGGTTTCTTCGACGACGGGATGGTCGAAAGTCGTCATTCGCGTTACCGCTCCTTAAATTGAACTGCGCTATTGAGCTGATTCATGTTGACTGAGATCAGCAGGTTAATCACTAAGTAGGTGGCCATCATGATCATAAAGACCTCAACCGGTCGCCCCGTCTGGTTAAACGTGGTGTTGGCAACAGAATAGAGATCGGGATAGCCCACCGCTAGCGCTAGACTGGAGTTCTTTGCTAGGTTCATAAACTCGCTGTTGAGCGGTGGAATGATCACCCGCAGCGCCTGCGGAAAGACAACCATGCGCATGGCCAGCCCCGACGTCAGCCCCAGCGATCGCGCCGCCTCCCACTGTCCCTTAGACACTGACTGAATGCCGGCTCGCACGATTTCCGCAATGAAGGCACCGGTGTAAAAGACTAGACCCGAGACAATGGCGGCATACTCTAGCGACAGCCGCAGACCGCCGGTGAGGCCCCCGCTGTCTAAAATCTCAGGCGGCTGCCAGCCCAGCGCAAACAAGAGGATGACTAGATCAACCACCGCGATTGCCGCGATCGCAAGCAGCTGCGATCGCCCAGAGCGTCCCTGCTCGACAATAGCTTTAGTGCGCCAGCGAAACAGCAGCACCAGCGGTATCACGGAGAGCACCAGGGCAATCAGCCACAGCCCCTGAGCGCTCGAAACCAGCGATAAAATGGCCCCTTTGAAATACAGCCCGCTACCGCGACCGGTGTTAAACAGCAGCAGGTATTCTGCAATCACCAGCACCGGAATCAGCACCAGGCTAACGGCAAAGCTGAGCATAGAGCCTAGGTTGCTGCGGCTAAAGCCGCGACGCACGGTCTTGATTGAGCGCCACAGCAGCCCGATTAGCAGCAGCGACAGCACCAGCAAAATCAGCCCGGTCCAGAGCTCGGCCGTAAAGCTAGGACCCGGAAGATAGATCCCTCGCTTGTTGAGCACGGCCCAGCTAGCACCGCCGCCCGGCAGGACAATCTGATTTTCAGGCCGAGGCAGGCTAAAAAAGACGGCCAAATACCAGAAAAACAGCTGCAGCAGCAGCGGTACGTTGCGCACCAGCCCGACGTAGGCGCGGCTGATTTTATACATCAGCCAGTTGTCAGAAAAGCTGGCAACGCCGGCCGTAATGCCAACCACGGTGGCTAAGACAATGCCGACGATCATCACCCGCAGGGAATTGACAATGCCAGCCTGAATCGCCTTGAGGTAGACATCTTGAGCGCGATAGTCAACTAGGCTTTCACCGATGGCAAATCCGGCAGGGTTATCTAAAAACCCGAACCCGAACTGAGTCCCCTTTTGAGACATGTTGTTATTCAGGTTGCCTGCTAGATAGCTGAACGCGGTGATAACGCCGACGACAACAATGACTTGAAAAGCAACTTTCCAGAAGCGATCGTCCCTGAGAAGCGCTCTGATGCCAGAAATCTGGCGATGACCTGTACTAGCCATTAGGATTGAGTTTGCGACAGAAGCAATTAAGCAACAAAGTTAAAATCAAAAAATTAAAACAGGCTGAAAACACACCTTGGGCAGCGAGGGTCAAGAGACGATGACCAAACGTTTGTAGAGTCATCATAGAGCCTCTGGGGACAGACACCTAGCCTAGACCAAGGTGAGAATGAAAGTTGTTAGCAAACGTAATAGAAATAGCCATTCAATACCGTGTGATTGACTACAGCAGGCCGTTTGTCGTCACAAAACCATACAAAAAAGTCCAATAAAAAAGCGGGCCTAGCCTCAGCCAGCCCCGCTTAGAGACCGCCGTCGGTCTCATGCCGTCTTAAATTGTGACGCAGCTTAGCGGAACGGCGGTGAATACATCAGACCGCCGTCGGTCCACAGCGAGTTCTGACCGCGATCGAGCTCAAACTGAGATCCTTCTCCTAGGTTTCTATCGTAGATCTCGCCGTAGTTACCAACGTTTTTGATCACCCGGTAGGCAAAATCATTGGGTAGTCCCATCTCTTCACCCAGCGTTCCCTCAGCGCCGATAAAGCGCTTGATGTTAGGATCTTCGCTGCTCTGAGCCGATTCAATATTCTCAGAGGTGAGACCGAACTCTTCACCCTGGATCAGCGCATAGGTCACCCACTTGACCGTATCGAACCAGGCGGAGTCATTGTTGATCGTCACCGGACCGAGCGGCTCCTTGGACATGGTGACATCTAGCAGCACGTGCTCATCCGGATTGCTCAGCGTGCTGCGGCGAGCAATCAGCTGAGATTTATCAGACGTCATGCCCTCACAGCGGCCTTCTTCGTAGGCAGCGTAAGCGGCGTCAGCATCCTGAAACACCACCGGTTCAAAAGAAACGCCCAGCTGACGCATCTGGTCAGTCAGGTTGAGCTCAGTCGTGGTCCCCGTTTCAACGCAGACGGATCGGCCTTCAAAGTCTTCTAGGCTGGTAATGCCGCTGTCTTGGCGTACCAGCATGCCTTGGCCGTCATAGAAGGTGGTGGGCGCAAATTCCATCCCTACCGACGTATCACGGCTAATCGTCCAGGTGGTGTTGCGCGATAGCATATCGACTTCGCCACCTTTGAGGGCTTCGAAGCGCTCGGTTGAGTCAAGGCGGCGATACTCTACCGCCTCCGGATCGTCAAATAGCGCCGCTGCGACCGCTTTACAAACATCAACATCCAGTCCGGAATACTCACCACTTTCATCGACGTAGCTGAAGCCTGGAATCCCGCCATCAACACCGCAAACCAGCTGACCGCGATCGAGCACAGTTTGCAGTCGGCTGCCGGCAGGCGCTGCAGCGCTGCCCTCACCGCCGCCCTCAGCTTCGCCACCGCTACAGGCCGCAAGCGGTACAGCTGCACCGATTACCGCCATCGTCAAGAAACCCCACTTTCGCATAGTTACCTCACGCATTGTTAAAAACAGACTCACAATCGCCACGGTAGAATCGCCACGGTCGGCCCCAAACCCTGCTAAGCAGCTAGCCCATCCAGGGCTTGACCCATTGCAAGCCATTTTTCTACTCAGGCTAGCATTTTTGCATACAACTGAATGAGCGCAGTATTAATTCCTGCAGATAATATCAGCAATATCCGATATATGGCTGAGTCTTGCAGCCTAAACCGCCCACATTCGCCCTGCGATCGCGCAGAGACCCTACTTATTTTGCGCAATGTCGCGAATCAGCGGCAGCTTGGAGCGAATGTAGTCATCTAGGTCTGGGGATTTACTGGTGTCTGCAATAGATGCACTGGCCAGCTGCCCGAGTAGCCAATGGACTAGTCCATTATCGTCTAAGCTCATGATGAAGCTGACCTGAGCCGTTTCCACCAGTGACCAAAGCTGACGCAGCAAAGAAGGATCCATGCAAAGATTAATAATTTCTTTAGCTTTACTATTTTAATCATGATTAGCAGGAAACACTCTGTGTCGAAAATAACGATGTGTCGAAAATAACGATTTTGCGACAGCTCCAATGGCAGCCGGGATGACAGCCAGGATGACAGCCGGGACGCAGCGACTGCTCTGCATTAGCAACGGGCATGGTGAAGACGCGATCGCGCTGCAGATTTTGCAGGCGCTACCGGCAATTTCATCGGTTTCGCTGGCGGCGCTGCCCCTGGTGGGAGACGGGCGTCGCTACTGGCAGCAGGGCATCCCGCTGGTGGGGGATGCAAAAGTAATGCCGTCAGGCGGCTTTATCAACCAGGACGGGCGACAGCTGCTGCGAGATCTGCGCGGCGGGCTGGCGACGCTAACGCTGGCGCAGCTGCGGGCAGTGCGAGACTGGGCGGCGGACGGCGGCGCGGTGCTGGCGGTTGGCGATCTGGTACCGCTGCTGTTTGGCTGGCTGAGCGGCCTCAGCTACGGCTTTGTCGGCACGGCCAAATCGGACTACTACTGGCGCAACGAGCAGGGTCTCGATCCCACCTGGACCGGCTTGGAGGCTCAGCTGGTGAAGCGAGCGGGCTCTTTCTACCTGCCCTGGGAGCGCTGGCTGCTGCGATCGCCGCGCTGCCGCTGCGTGTTTCCTCGCGACCGGCTGACGACGCTGGGGCTGCAGCGGCACGGCGTTGCGGCCTTTGACTTGGGCAACCCGATGATGGACGGGCTGAACGTACCCAGCTGGGAGCAGGTGGCAGCTCAGGCAAAGTCTGCACCGCTGCGGCTAGTGCTGCTGCCGGGCTCTAGGCCGCCTGAAGCCTATCACAACTGGCAGCAGCTGCTGGCAGCAGCTGCTAGCGTGCAGGCCGCGTTTGACCCGCCGCTAGAATTTTTGGCTGCGATCGCGCCAGGGCTAGCCCTAGACACCCTGGAATCGGCGCTGCTGACCGCTGGTTGGCAGCCAATCTCAGATGGCCCCAAGAGCGAACGGCAGTATCAGCGGGCTGGTGCGCAACTGCGGCTGAGCATGACGCGGTTTGCCGACTATCTGCAGCAGGCCCAGGCTGCGATCGCTATGGCCGGCACCGCTACGGAACAGTTTGCTGGGCTCGGTAAGCCAGCGCTGACGCTGCCAGGGGCAGGGCCGCAGTTTACCCCAGCCTTTGCCCAGGCTCAGACGCGGCTGCTGGGCTGCTCGGTGACGCTGGTAGACGCGCCGGCAGCCGTGGGGTCGCAGCTGAGCGCTATTTTGGCGGACGAGGTACAGCGGCAGCAAATTTATCGAAATGGTGTGCAGCGCCTGGGGCCACCCGGAGCCAGCCAGCGCATTGCTGAGCAGCTACAGCAGTCGCTGCGTTTGCCGCCTGGCTCAGAGCACCGCAATCTAGCGAGGTGAGGTCAGCGCGATCGCCGCTGAGGCATCGCAGACACCGCTGAGCTACTTAAATATCGGCTGCTTAGTTAACCATCTCACTAGCCGTCGGCACCGCTGGCTTAAGCAGCCTAGTGGCTTGCTCTAGCGCTTCTAGTCGGGTGAGCCCGTGCTGCCGAGGCTGCAGATGGTCCAGCAGGCCAAGCCGTTCGAGCCGGGCTTCTACCTGGCCGCTGATGCCAACCAAGAAAGCAGTGCGATGCTTTGCTAAAGCCTCTTTGACTATCGTTTCAATTGCTAGCGCCGCCGTCACCCCTAGCATGGGTACCTCGGTCAAATCTAAAATCAAAATGTCATATTTTTTGACAATTCCCATCTGCTGAGAAATGGCTTTGGCCGCCCCAAAGCTCATCGGGCCGCCCAGATTGAGCAGCAAAATTTTACCAGAGGCCTGCGTCAGCAGCTGACGCTCAAGCCGGCTGAGATTGCAATGCGGGTCTCGCGGGTCGGTGATCGGCTGAATCGCATCAATCTGCAGTTCAGACAGCCGCTGAATCGTCAGCAGATTGGCCACAAACACGCCGACCGCTACGGCTGTGATCAGATCGACAAATACGGTTAAAAACATCACGCCGTACATGATGCCAGTTGCTTTCAGCGACACGCGATGGGCTCGTTTGAGAAAGCTCCAGTCGATAATATCGATGCCCACCTTGATTAAAATGCCGGCTAGGACAGCGTGAGGAATGGGCTCAGTCAGGCTGCCGGCCCCTAACACCACCCCCAGCAGCACCAGCGCGTGCGTCATGCCCGAAAGCGGTGTCTTACCCCCGGCGCGCACGTTGATCACCGTTCGCATCGTCGCTCCAGCGCCCGGCAGCCCACCCAGCAGCCCAGCCACGGCATTGCCAATGCCCTGTCCGATCAGTTCGCGGTCAGAATCATGCTGGCTGTGGCTAATGTTGTCAGCCACTAGCGACGTCAGCAGCGAATCAATTGCGCCCAGCGTGCCCAGCATCAGACCGTAGCCGATCATCAGCTTCATCTGACTCAGCTCAAAGCTAGGCCAGTAAAAGCTGGGCAGCCCGGTTGGAATCTCGCCAATGCGCAGCAGCTGCTCATCGTTTAGCGACAGCGAAACCAGCGTGCAGACAATTAGCGCCAGCAGCGGTGCGGGCAAAATTCGATTGAGCCTCGGCGGCGAGCCGAAGACAATGACTAGCGTCAAAATGCCTAGCCCCAGCGCGCTGCCGACTGGATGCGTCAGCTGCTCTGGCAGCTGCTGTACTGCATTGACCACACCGCCAGCGCTGGCATAGCCCAGCAGCGGCCCAATTTCAATCAAGATAATAATTAGCCCAATCCCAGACATAAAGCCGGAGATTACCGTATAAGGCATCAGCGTGATGAACTTTCCTAACCGCAGCACGCCAAAGAGGATCTGAAACAGGCCGCCTAGCATCACCACGGTAAAGGTCATGGCAATTCCGTCTGGGCCATAACGAGCGGTAAAGGCCGCAAACACGGTCGTAATCACCACCGTCATCGGCCCAGTGGGTCCAGAAATCTGCACTGGGGTACCGCCAAACAGAGCGGCTAAAAAGCCTACAAACACCGCCCCGTAGAGACCGTTAATTGCTCCGATGCCAGAAGAAACCCCAAACGCCAGCGCCAGCGGTAGCGCGACCACGGCGGCTGTAAGCCCGCCGAAGATATCGCCGCGCAGCGATTGAAAGTGTAGACCGTGAACCAGATGTTTCAAGGTAGATTGAGGGATAACAGCAGGGTTACGGAGACAGATTGCTGGAATCTTGTTTTGCTATGACTTTAGCGAGAGACGCCCGGCTGTGAGCCTTAAATTTATCGAAAGTTTTGTCAGTGCTATGTCCAGAGGCAACTCGGGGTGCCCATATCAATCGGAATACCCAACATTGACTAAAACTCTAGCCAGCATCGATCTCACAGCAAGGGTATAAGATTCTATTCAGCCTACCAAACTAGCCTAATCGCGCAGCACGTAGCCTACACCCCTAACCGTTTGAATCAGCCGTTTCTCATCTTCGGCCTCTAGCTTGAGACGCAGATAGCGAATGTAGACTTCGATAATGTTGGAGTCGCCCATAAAGTCGTAGCCCCAGACCTTTTCGAGAATCTGATCGCGCGTCAGCACCTGCTTGGGATGGGCCATCAGGTAGTCTAGCAGGTCAAATTCTTTAGCCGTCAGCTCGATGCCGCGCTCGCCGCGAAACACTTCGCGCGTCTTGCGATTGAGCGTGAGGGTTTCAAACTGTCGCATTTCTGCATCCTGCGGTTCGTTGCGGCGCAGATGAGCCCGCACTCGCGCCAGCAGCTCTTCGATGCTGAAGGGCTTGACCACATAGTCATCAGCGCCGGCATCTAGCCCGGCCACCCGATCGGCGATATCGTCTTTGGCAGTGAGCAAAATAATCGGCATCTTAGCCCCGGTCTGACGCAGTCGGCGACAGACTTCGACACCCGACAGTCCCGGCATCATCCAGTCTAGTAGCACCAGGTCAGGGCTTTGATCTCGCGCAGCCATCAGCCCAGATAGCCCGTCGTTGGCGACTGAAACTTCGTAGCCTTCATAGCTCAGCTCCATCTGCACAAACTTTGCGAGCTTGTCCTCATCTTCAATCACTAAAATGCGCGATGACATATTGAAGTCTCCTAGGTCGGTAAGCTGACTGTAAAGGTACTACCCTCACCGAGTTTAGACTGCACTTTGAGTTTACCGCTCATCCCTTCTACCAGCGTCTTTACAATCGACAGCCCTAACCCGGTGCCGCCGGTCGCTCGCGAGCGATCTTCATCAACCCGGTAGAAGGGATCAAAAATCTTGTTCAAATCCGCCATCGGAATGCCGCGTCCGCGATCGCACACTTCAATGGTGGCCCACTCTCCTGACTGGCTCAAACGCACCTTGACCGGTTCGCTCGCATCTGAATATTTGACTGCATTGTCAATCAGGTTGATCAGCACCTGCTTGAGGCGGTTGCGATCGGCTTTGACCTCAACATAGGGAGCGGCAATCTCTGCCATCACCTGGTCGCTCGAATAGCTGCACATGCCCACCACTTCTAAAATGAAGTCTTTCAGCTGTAGCGGCTCTAAGGTGAACCGCAGATGGCCGCCGTCGGCTCGGGCCAAATCTAGCAAATCCTGCAGCAGCCGAATTGTACGATCGGCTTCTGAGGCGGCAATTTCTAAGCCTTCGCGCTGCGGCTCAGTCAGGTTGCGACAGCGGCGCAGCGTGCTTTGCAAATAGCCATGCACCAGCGTCAGCGGCGTGCGCAGCTCATGAGACACATCGCTGACAAAGCGGCGCTGCTGCTCCCAAGCCTCCGAAAGCCGCTCTAGCATCAGATTGAGTGTTTTAGAAAGTTCCTTGACCTCGGTAGGGGGATTGTCGAGTTTGAGATGCGTCTGCGCCAGATTGCTGGCTGAGACATGCGCCGCCAGCTGATTCATTTTGCGAATTGGCCGCAGCGAGCGGTTGACGTAGAGCGCAATCAGGACGGCCGCAAACCCGACGAATAAGACACTTGAAACGGCTAGCGTGCGGGTCACTTCGTTGAAGCTGCGCTGATTTTGCGTGATGTCGTCTACCACATAAAGCTCGCCTAGCACCTGGTTGCCGAACCTGAGCGTGCTAACGCAAATCACCAGATAGCGATCTTGAAATCGCCGAATTGTCAGGGCATCCTCTGGCTTCGGCAAATCAATCAAATTTTGAGCAAAGTTATCCTGTTGCCAAGACCCCATCGACAGCGTATCTGACTGAGCGATAATGCTGCCGTCGGGAGAGCGAATCCAAATGGCCAGATCGGCCGTGGAGCGATAGTTGATCACCCGCTGCAGCGCCTCGCGCGAGGGCATCATCTCCTCATAGAGATCGACATCTTGCTCAAATCGCTGAGCAATGTTAACTGCGTTTTGCTTGTGGCCCTCGATTAAGATCTGCTGCATTCGATAGCTAGTCCAGCCGCTGATGCCGCCAATCCCCAAAATGGAGGCCAAAACGATACCAGAGGTGAGGCGAAACTGAATCGAAGCCAGATCAAATTTCATGCGTTCAGGTTTAAAGACTTCTATAGAGCTGGCATTGATAGACCAGGCTTGTGACTTCTTGACTGTATCGACTCAAGCTGAGAAAACCCTGATAAATTGCCCACAGGGTCATGATACTGGGGCGACTTTATCGCGCCACGCCTCCTATGAGCGTAAACGCTGCCCAAGCCTGTGGATTGGCGTAGGTCTGCATCGTGGTTAGCATTGCCTGTCGCAGCGCCTGAGCGTCATCATGCCGCTGCCGCTGTCGATAAAACTCAATCATCAGCTCAGCGGTGGCATCGTCCGGCACCTGCCAGAGCGAGACTAGCACGCTGTTTGCCCCAGCCGCCAGGAACGAGCGCGATAGACCGACTACTCCGTCCCCGGTGATCTGACCGCGTCCGGTATCGCAGGCGCTGAGGACAACCAGCTCGGCCTGCAGCGAAGTGGCGAGCACTTCTTCAGCGGTTAGGAAGCCATCTTGCTGACTGTTCGTCGGTTGAGCGGCGGGGGCCAGCGCGATCGCACCCTGCAGCGGGTTGGATTCGTTAAAGAAGCCGTGAGTTGCCAGATGAATCAGTCTGGCGGTCGGCAGCTGAGCTTTGATCGCAGCTTCGGTTGCGGCCTCGCCAATCAGCGGCGACGCGGTCAGAATCTCGGCAATGCCGCTGGCCTCGGCTGTGGCATTGGGCAGCGGCGCTAGCCCCGGCGGCATCGGGCTAGGGTTGCCCACAATCAGCGGCCTGTGAGGGCTGCCTCGCTCGCCCGGCTGAGCCGTCAGCGCCAAGACCTGAATTGCCGGCGCGCTCAAGACGGTATGATGCTCAATCAGGTAGCTATTGTCGTCGGCCTGCAGGGCCGGAAACGGCACCAGAAACAGCTGCTCTTGCGGAATAAAGACGACGCGAGCGTGAGGATCGCTGGGCAGCAGGTCGGCAACCGGTGCAATCAAGATCTGATGCAGGTCTCGCCACTGATGACGCGGCTGAAAGGCTGAAGCAAAGCCACTATTCACCTTATGAATCTGGCTCAGCGGCAGCACCGGATTCGGCAAAAAGACGTCAGGATGGCTCACGGTTACCGTTTCGGCCTGCGGGTCTACGGCTGTGACCGTGTAGGGAGCCCAGTCGGGCGGATCGCCCTCGCGACGCACCCGATCGCCAGGACGAATAGCTGCCCAGCTGCGGGTCTCGCCGCGAATGCCGCTGCGATCGCGCGTGGTCTGCACCAGCTCTGCCAGCGTCAGCCGCTGCTGCTGGCGCATCGGCCGGAGATCGACCTGGCGAAAGTCAATCTCGCCAGTCGGCTGCACCACCCAGATGTAGAGGCTTTCGGCGCTGCCGCGCTGTTTGCCCTGAAACTTGAAGCTGTCGTCCGGGATGAGCGTATACTCTACGAGCGTAGCCTGCTGCTGTCGGGCAATCTGGCGAATCTGCTCAATGCTAGGTGCCCGGCCAACCAGCCCCAGATCGTCGGGAGTGAGGTGCTCAGCTCGATCGGCGATCAGCTCCACAAAGGCCCGCGCCCGCCCGCGTTCGGCCACTTCTAGAGCGGCTTCAATCTTACCCTGGGCAACTAAAACCTGCTGCAACAGGTTATAGGTCAGGACCTGCGTATCAAACAGCGAGATTTGATGCGTATCGGTCAGCCCCGGTCGCAGCGACTCCAGCGTCTCGATCGCCTCATAGAGGCGGGCTTCTGCCGCTGCCAGCTGACCGGCCTGATAAAGGGCATGCCCCAGGTTATTCAGCGCGATGGCCACAGCCAACCCGAGCGCCAGGGCCATCG
>JAAHIA010000710.1 GCA_010671975.1 Leptolyngbya sp. SIO4C1
TCTATCAGGGAGAAACGCTGGTAGTCGGTGGCGACGGTCGCTACTACAATCGCCAGGCCATTCAAATCATTTTGAAGATGGCAGCGGCCAACGGCTTTGGCAAGGTGCTGGTGGGGCAGGGCGGCATTCTTTCCACCCCGGCGGTCTCCTGCATCATTCGCAAATACGGGGCCTTTGGCGGCATTATTCTCTCCGCTAGCCACAATCCGGGGGGTCCAGAGGGCGACTTTGGCGTGAAGTATAATATTGGCAACGGCGGACCGGCCCCTGAGACCGTTACTAATGCCATCTTTGAACGCAGCAAGTCGATTACCGAGTATAAGGTTTTAGACGCCTCAGACGTTGACCTCGATCGGATTAGCACCTCAAAGCTAGGCAACATGACCGTAGAAGTGATTGATGCGGTCAACGACTATGCTGCACTCATGGAAGTGCTGTTTGACTTCGAGCAGATTCGTCAGCTGCTCACCTCCGGCAGCTTTCAAATGTGTATGGATTCGCTGCATGCGGTTACGGGGCCTTACGCTAAGGCCATCTTCGAAGGCCGACTGGGGGCGCGGCAGGGCACCGTACAAAATGGCGAACCGCTAGAAGATTTTGGCGGCGGTCACCCCGATCCGAATCTGGTCTATGCGCACGATTTAGTAGAGACCCTGTTTAGCGACAATCCGCCCAGCTTTGGTGCCGCCTCCGACGGCGACGGCGATCGCAATATGATTTTGGGCAGCAACTTTTTTGTGACACCTAGCGATAGCCTGGCCGTGCTTGCCGCCAACGCCCAGCTGGTGCCTGGCTACCGCGAGGGGTTACAGGGCGTAGCACGCTCAATGCCGACCAGCCAAGCGGTCGACCGGGTAGCCGAAAAGCTCGGTATTGACTGCTATGAAACGCCGACCGGCTGGAAATTTTTTGGCAACCTGCTCGATGCCGACAAAGCCACGCTCTGCGGTGAAGAGAGCTTTGGCACTGGCTCCAACCACGTGCGCGAAAAAGACGGGCTTTGGGCGGTGCTTTTCTGGCTGAATGTCTTAGCAGCGCGGCAGCAGTCCGTCGAAGCCATTGTGCGCGAGCACTGGCAAACCTACGGTCGCAACTACTACTCACGTCACGACTATGAAGGCGTCGAGTCAGCGCGCGCCAATACGCTGATGGCCAATCTGCGATCGCAGGTGCCCACGCTCAAAGGAAAACAGCTTGGCGACTACACCGTAGACTACGCCGATGACTTCAGCTACACCGACCCGGTCGACGGCAGCGTCAGCGAGAAGCAGGGCATTCGCATTGGCTTTACCGACGGCTCGCGCATCGTCTTTCGTCTGTCTGGTACGGGGACTAAGGGCGCTACGCTGCGCGTTTACCTCGAAAGCTATGAGCCGGATGCGTCCAAGCACGATCAGGACACTCAGGCGGCTCTAGCACCGCTCATTGAGCTTGCTGACGAGGTTGCAAAGATTCGAGAGCTCACTGGCTTTGATCAGCCGACAGTGATTACTTAGGAATAGTGAAGGAGTGCCCTGAGCGGAGCCGAAGGGCACTTTTCTACGCTCAGGGCGCTTTTTGGCTTGCGTCCTTCTCCCTTACTCTCTGTCGCTGGAGACTGACACGCTGGTCGGTACGGATTCGCTAACGGCGGGTTTGGTGTATTTTTCAGAGACGGCGACGACTTCGGCCAGGCGCTCGCGATCTTCGGCACGGTCGGTTTGGGCAGCTTGCTCTGCTTCGAAAGGCAACCGTCTGAACCCCAGCCCCTCTTAATATGCC
>JAAHIA010000711.1 GCA_010671975.1 Leptolyngbya sp. SIO4C1
TGTTTTACAAGCCGAGGGGCGTCAGAGTGAAGGGCTTGTAAAACGGGAGTATTGGCTTCATCCATAATCATCAGCTGCAGCGTCGTTGGTAAATAAGTTTGTCTGGTTGGGTATAGTTCTACCGTAATTTGAAAAACGTCGCTGGCTGCAGTAGGCGCGACCCCTACGATCAATAAGATTTGTTCTTCAAGGGTCTCTCCTAAAGTGATGTATTTTCCTTGCTTAGCGCCTGCTGCCGACTCAATCAGATCGGTTTTGGCTAAGGAGGTTCTAAAGCTGTAGGCAAGTTCTTGCGCCTGCCAATCTGCCATCAGCTGCTTCAGGTCGGTCCAGCCGGCTGCAATGACTTGGCTTAACCAGGGTTGTAAAGCTACCCTGGGGGCCGATGAAGCAGACGGTGCCAGTCGATCTAGGTAGGCGGGAAAATTTTCTAGAGGCTGCAGCTGGTCGAGGGTGACGGTTTCCTCCGACAGCTGGGGCAGGAACCCGAGCAGCGTCGCCTCGGTGAGCGGCGCATTCAGCTGGACGAAGACATAGCCCACGCGATCGCTGTGTACCTCTGAAGGCACAACCCAGTCTGACTGATTGGGTAAGACAGGCCGACATTCCAAACGCCCGCGATCGCTAACCCACAGGTCGGCCGTGTCGGCTAAAACCTGCAGCGCTGAGTTCCAGCTTTCGCTTTGCTCTAGGCTGGTTTCAATGCCTAAGCAGGCTAGGTAAAACTGTACGGCCTGAACGCTTAAGGCATTCAGGTAGACCTGCTTGCGCTTTTGAGGCTGGCGATGGTGCTGGTAAAGCGCCTGCGCCGCTTGGTGGAAGCGCTCTGTAATCGGAACCGGAAAGGTTTCGTGTTTGACGATCATTGTCTTTAGTAGAGGTAGGGTGGCTTATGTTTGGCAGGCATTAGGCAGGCATGAGATAGGCATTAGACAGACAAATATTCTTTGAGAATAGGGGCAAATTTAGTTAGACATCGCTGATAGAAAGAGCTAAGCGTGACGACTTTTACCTTTAGCTCTGCAGAGATTTCTTTCCAGGCGTAGCCGTCTAAAAATTTCAAGGCAATATATTGAAAGTTGGCCGCCGGTTTATGCTGAATGTGGGTGCGCTGAAAGAGGCCGTCGCGATCTTCTTGAATGCACTGAATGACTGCTTCTGAGAGCGAGAGGGTAGACTGCGATCGCGCCTCCACTGGCTCCTGCCGATCTAAGCTATCGAGCGTAATGCGCTGCACCTGTCGCAGATCGAGGCCCTTGGGCGCCGTCGGCATGACCTCGCGGCTGGCCTCGATAAAAAACCGCTTTTTCATCAAAAAGTTCGCCCACTGCAGCACCTCTTTTTCTGGATCGTAGCGATCGATCTGCTCACAGATATAGAGAAACAGCCGCTGCTGGGCCTCTGCATAAATATCTTCATAGAGTCCGTAAAACTGGCCGCGATAGGGACGCACCAGCTTTCTCGACTGGCAAAGCTGACCAATCAGGCGCGTCAGCGCCCGCTGCCGCTGCGGCGTCTGGGGCGGGTAGCGCTGGGCCTCTACGGCCAGTTCCTTAAGCTGTTCATCTAAAGTCATAACTCGGTCAGTGAACCCAGCAGTGGTAGATACCAGCAACCATAGCGGACGGGCATAGTGGACGGGGCAGACAAAACACCTTTGATCCCGATCCGGCTGCAAAAAAGGCTCAAATTTTGGTAGCTCATATTCTGCGAATTTACGAAGATTTTACGAATATTCACAGTCTAGAGCAGCAA
>JAAHIA010000712.1 GCA_010671975.1 Leptolyngbya sp. SIO4C1
GACAGCCAGTGGGTGCTGTCTATCTAATCAGCCAGTGGGTGCTGTCTATCTAATCAGCCAGTGGGTGCTGTCTATCTAATCAGCCAGTTGGCGCTGTCTATCTAATCAGCCAGTGGGCTGAATACATCCCGAGCTGGATACTTAAGACGCCCAGCGTGGCGCTGCCTAGCCAGTATAGGCCGGCCCACGGCGTGGTTCGGTAAATCAAAAGGTTGATAGTTTCTAGGCTATACGTTGAAAAAGTTGTATAGGCACCCAGAAAGCCTGTGGTGATTAGCAGTTTGATATCGGGTGACAGTGCTGTCATTTTTTCAGTAAACAGCGTTGCAAAAAAGCCCATCATTAGACAGCCAGACAGGTTAATAAAGGCTGTTCCATAGGGGAAGGCGGTGCCTAAACGCTGGGCAAACCAAAGGGTTAGATAGTAGCGGCTGAGCGCTCCCCCCGCCGCCCCTAAGCCAACTGCAACCGGGGCGCGTAAACTCAAAGGAATCAGCATTGGCTAAACTCAATAGATTGGGTATTTGACTGTCAGTCTGCCAAATAATTCAGCAATTCTTGAAGAACGGTAATAAGTCCTGCTAGCGGCGTTTACAGCATTAATTTCTGTGCTAAGGTGACGAATGATGAGTCGTTATTTTCGGTTGTAAAGCTTGTTAAGGCCCATTAGCATGTCTTTCTCTGAAGTTCGCCCTCGTCTTTTTTTTTCAATGTTTGGAGAGAGACCATGTCCATTTATGTAGGGAATCTGTCCTACAGCGCTACGCAGGAGGATATCGAACAAGTTTTTGATGAATACGGCACGGTAAAGCGCGTAACGGTACCGATGGATCGCGAAACAAATCGGCCTCGCGGCTTTGCTTTTGTCGAGATGGAAGAAGATTCGCAGGAAGACGCAGCCATTGAGGCCCTTGACGGGGCTGAGTGGATGGGTCGCGAGCTGCGAGTCAACAAGGCGCGTCCTCGCGAGCAGCAGCGCAGAAAGCCCTATGCTAGCAACGGTGGCTGGAACTAATCCATTCGACGTTTAGCTCATTAAAATTGCCTTCAGCCGTCAGCTGAAGGCAATTTTCGTGGAAGTTGCGATCGCAAGCGCTACCAGGGCAGCCGCTCGCCGTCCCAGGCATAGAAGCTGCCCGTGTCGGCTGTTTCTACTGACGCCAGTACGTCAATTAGCTGGCGGACGGTGCGCTCGACTGAAAACAGCTTCTCGGCTGGGACGCTGCGCTGAAAGGGGACTGACAGCTGCGTATCGGTTGTTCCTGGATGCAGCATGACAATGGCAGTTTTCTTGCTTTTGCGGCTGTATTCAATTGCTGCTGTCTTTAAAAACATGTTGAGCGCAGCTTTGGAGGCGCGGTAGCCGTACCAGCCGCCCAGCCGGTTGTCGCCGATGCTGCCAATCTTAGCGGACAGGGTGGCAAACAGGCTGCGGTCTGAGTGATTGAGTAGCGGCAGCAGATGCTTGGCCAGCAGAGCAGCGCTGATGCTGTTGACTTGAAAATAGCGCAGTAAGGTGTCTGAATTTAGCTGCTGCAGGCTTTTTTCTGGCATAATGTCGCCTTCGTGCAAAAAGCCTACGCAGTTGATGACGCAGTGCAATCGATTGGCTGCACTTTGAATTTGAGCCAGGCCCGTCGCGATTTGTGCCTCATCGGTCAGATCCATCGGCAGGCAGTGTAGTCGCTCAGCTTGGTTAGCCAGCTCTAGCAGCGCGGCTGCCCGCTCTGCTAGAGCTGGCTAACCAAGCTGAGC
>JAAHIA010000713.1 GCA_010671975.1 Leptolyngbya sp. SIO4C1
AAGGCCGTACTGCATCCCGTCCTGCCGTCGAAAGCTATCTCGCCCGCCTGCGCCTCAAAATCCACCCGGTTAAAAGCCAGCTCTTTGAGACCCGCTACGGCGCTAACTTCGTCGGCTTTCGCGTCTTTCCCGAACACATTCGCGTTCGGAATGATAACTTACGTCGGGCTCGGGCTCGTTTCAAGCAGCTACAAAAAGCCTACAGCCGAGATCAGATCAGCTTTTCGCGGCTCACTCAGTCTGTCCAAAGCTGGGCAGCCCATCTTAAGCATGGCGATACCGGTCGCCTGCGCCAAGACATCTTTGACCAGCTCGTATTTACCAGAGCACCCAAATCCTAAAGTTCTTCCCAAACATTCCGAGTTCTGAAACCTGGCTCCTGTATTCTAACTCTGGGGTAGGCACCGCGAGCTGCTGCGGGGCGGTTCCTGGAACAACAATCCAGATAACTGCCGCTCGGCCAATCGTAACAGGAACGCGCGCGATAACAGAAACAACAACGTTGGTTTTCGGGTTGTGTGCGCCTCCTCGTGCACTCTTCTAGGCCCTCCAGCATTGGATAAGGCCGGTCAGAACTGACAGATGGGAATCTGTCGGGTGTACCACAGAAGAGTCCAGACCTGCTCCAGCGATACCCGCCGAGGTATCCGAAAACAAACCGGTGCAGATAGCCTGGTAAGCTCCGCTGAACGGTTAGCTGCACCCTCAAAGGTCTCCCAGCCCTCAGTTTTGGGGCAGCAATACTTCAAAGTCCCCCAGTATTGGAGGATTTAGGGGGCCTCCAGAATGCACAGCTAGCAGAGACAGCTCTAAATGACCCAAACTACAGACAGCACCGCCCCCGAAATCTACGTAATCGCCGAAGTCGAAGAAACTGAAGAAGTTACCACTATTGACGGCGTTCGCGACGGTCGCAGAGACACCGGCGGCGGCTGGGGCGCACCCACACGCGGCCCCGCTGAGGTCGTCACCAAAATCTTCAAACGCAGGCGCGTCTCGCTCGACGCTAAAGCTCTGCAAACCCAAATGCAAAGCATGATCGCCGTCGTCAACGACCTGTTCGCTCAGGCCCAAACCTCCGGCGGCCTCGAACTCAGCGAAGTCGAACTCTCGGTCGAAATTAACGCCGAAGGACAAATCAGCCTCGTCGGCAACGGCGGCAAGCTCGGCAACTCCGGCGGCATTACCCTGAAGTTTGTCCGCCCGGGCAAGTAAATTTTGAATTTTGAGTTTTGGGTTTTGAGTTTTTATTAACTTAGAATTAAAAATTCAAAACTAAGAACTTTTCTCTGCGCGAATGGCCAGAAACTGGGCGATCACAATCGGTATCAATCAGTATCGCTACCTGCAATCGCTTAACTACGCCGTGCAGGATGCTGACGCTGTGCGCCAGTTTTTCGAGCAAACGCTAGGCTTCCATCAGGTCTACCACTTTACCGACAGCAGCCCGCCGATCCCGCAGGACTATGGCCCCGACCTCGACTCACAGCCCAGCAGTACGACGCTAGGCCGCTTTCTACGCCGACGCTTTGAGGAACGCTTTCTGCAAGACGGCGACAACCTCTGGTTTTTCTTTGCCGGTCACGGCGTTCGTCGCAACAACCGCGACTATCTGATGCCGTTCGACGGCGATCTGGATGACCTCGACCGCTCGGCGATTCCGATTCACTATCTCAGCGAACGCCTGCGCCGCAGCGGAGCTGACAATATCATTTTGCTGATCGATGCCTGCCGCAGCCCAGAAGGGCAGCG
>JAAHIA010000714.1 GCA_010671975.1 Leptolyngbya sp. SIO4C1
TCGAAATAGAGATGGGTGTGTCCAAAGCGTTTCTCAAATAGGCGAATCCGCCGCTGTGCAGCATTTAACTGCGACCTTGCTGAACGACTACTGGTTTGAAGCTGCTGAGTCATATCGATATCCCGTAGATGGCCCTGTTTTAGACAGGCTGTAAGGGCTTCCGCGCAGTACTTGAATGGCAGATTGGAAGCCGCGATGACTGAACTCAAACATCGGCACGCTCTGAGCAATATCGATAGCTGACGTGCGGGCCCAGCGCTGCTGAGGCACCGGATTTAACCATACGATATGCCGAACGCAGGGCTGCAGCTCCGCGAGAAAGGCTTGGGTCATTTCGACTCGCACGGTATTGTATCGTCCTCGGGCAGCACCCGCATCGCTAAAAATCATGACGCTAGCATACTGCGGGTGCAGATGCTTGAGAATGTCTTCAATCAATATTTCTTCTTGATAGCCAGAATCGCGATACAGGTATTCGTAAGGACAGTTATTAAAGTAGTAAACGCCTGCGTTGCCCAAGCGCCCGCCCTGCTCTGCAGTTTGAGCTAGCTGCTCGGCAAATAGGCTAAAAGGGGTCATAGAGCCATCTTGATCAATCAGCAACAGCAGCTCTGTACGGTTGACGCGACGTGGCCTCAAAGAAGGTTCAAGCAGTAGACCATCGCGGGCGATCTGGTTAACCGTTGCTTCAATGTCTAACTCAATCGGGATGCCTTCTCGGACAAATCGTCGTAGATATCGCCAGTTCTGCTGCAGATATCGCGGCGACGTAATGGCTAGGTCAGATGGCTGACGCACTAAACGAATAGCGGTGCCCACCGGCGTATCAGCAGGTTGCGATCGCGCATAGGGTTGGGTCTCTACAGAGACTGGCTTGAGCCGAATGCGATGGCGAGCAATGAAAAAGCCAGCCAAGATAACCAAGAGGGTGACGGTCAGTGAAATACCTGGCTCAAGCATCCAAATGAAGACCGGTACAACTGCCTGCCGGAACTGATTGAGCGCATCCAGTATTGAATATTTAGACGGCTGCCGCAGCTGCAGCGTAAACGATTGAGTATCTATCACCTGCCGTGCGTTTAAAAACTCAATGGTGAGCTTTACGTCACAGCTGCCGAGATCAGGACGCGATGGACAGGTTGGTGGCGCGTTCTCTTGACTAGCCAATACAAAGTCAATGGTTCGGCTGGTTTGAGCGTCAGCGCTACTCAGCGCCTGGTTAGCCTTTTGGGTGATGTCAATCGCTTCATCAGCAATGGCCTCACCAGCGTCTTCAAGGCCATCCGAATTCTTTTCACTGCGGTTGCCCTCAGCGTCAGTACGGTCAGTACGGTCAGAGTCAACTGCGCCAATGGCAGGCTGTACGGCTGTAATCGTCAGCCAAGCGGGCGAGGGTTCTACTGGACGCAGAACTAGCGACTGGTAAGCCTCAGATCTACACACTTCTAGCTGAGATCTGTAAGGCTCGCCGATGCTGACTTTTGTCTCTGGTTTACGGGCAATCTGAACCGCCTCTGCCTTGACTTGACGGCAGGGAGAGGTGGGAAAATTGCTCAAAATAACTGCTGCAGACACTGCCGTTAGGCCACCGACCAAGTAAGCTACTCTGCGCTGTGCAGGCATTTGATTGAGAAACCTGAGCAGCTGCTGAAATACTGGCTGCCTCGCAGGTCTGACATCAGGCGCTGCTTGCTGAGACTGCTTATAGCTCAGCCACCGATCAAATCCTTTCGCCACTTCTGT
>JAAHIA010000715.1 GCA_010671975.1 Leptolyngbya sp. SIO4C1
TACCAAAACCTGACAAGAGCCTGTTCTGAGCGCAAGTAGCTCAGAGCAGGCTCTTGTCAGGTTTTGGTGATCGCAAGCAGCGGAATTTCAGTGGAGAGTCGTTTTGGGCAAGGGGGTATGCGGTATCGACAGTCGGCTTCGAGCTAGAGGCTGTGAAACGCTATATTCGAGAGCAGGACATCGCAGATAAGAGCGGTCAGTTCTAGACTCAGTGTCAGAGACTCTCGGAGGAGCATCCGCCTTTGAGGCGGTCATACTCATCAAGCCACCGGCTTCGCCGGGGGGCGCTTGCAGGTGTTGTGGGAGCCCCTACAGATAAGAAAAAAGGGATGGGATAATGATCCCGTCCCAACCAAAAAACTACCCATGATTGTATCGTCTATTGCAGCACTCTGTCAGCAAACCCCTGAATGGCAAAAGCAGTGGCAATCGTTTGAGCAAGCTCAGAGTTTTCCGGCCCTGGTGTATGCAGCATTGCAACTGGGCTTGCTGTTTGCCCGAAGGCTGCTCGAAACAGAGCTGACTCAACGTGCTCAAGCGCCTCAGCACTGGCCAGTGTGCGGACAATGTGGCAGTCGTTTTCGCTCCAAAGGGTTTCGGTCTCGCCGGCTGATGACGCTGGTGGGTGTGCTCAACTGAAAGCGACGAGTGGGGTGCTGCCCGAAAGGCTGTGGTGGGTCACTGAGTGTGCCGTTGGATGAGGCCTTGGGGATTCGCCCGCATCAAAATAGCAGTGACGAGTTGGTGCGCTTGGGATGTCTGTTTAGCCTGTTTGTGCCCTATGAGTTGGCGGCTTGGCTGCTGGGTCAGTTCAGTGGATTGCAGGTGAGTGCCAGCAGCCTGTGGAATTGGGTAGCGCATCACGGCCAAGCTGCCCTAGCAGAGTTAACGGAGCAACTGGCCCAGCATCAAGCGGGACAGCCGATAGAGCCGGAGTCCTTGGATAAACATCTGGCCGCCTTGCCCCTGTTAATCGCCGCCGATGGAGTGATGGTGCCGATGCGCCCCTATCCCAAGACGGCCAAAGGCAAAACCGTCTGGCGAGAAGTCAAAGTCGGCGTGCTGGCTCGCTTGGGTACTCGCCTGACACGGCCTGGCCAATCAGCTCCTCAGTTGCTTCAGCGACGCGTCGTCGCCATCCTGGGCACGCTGGAGCAGTTCATCCCGATGCTAACGCTCGAAGCCCATCGACAATCGGTAGAATCGGTCCCTCAAGTCATTTGGCTGAGTGACGGCGGTCAGGGGCTCTGGCGGGTCTATCGCCAATGCTTTGCTCACTGTGCTAGCTATCCTTGATTTCTACCATGCCGCAGGACAGCTCTGGCGCGCTGCGAGTGCCCTATTCAACCATCAAGCTGGACAACGCCAATGGTTCAAGCGCTGGCGGCATGCCTTACGTCATGGTCAACACCAGGTCCTGCTGGCGATGTTGACCTCGTTAGTCAATACAGACCTCTTCACGGGCAAAGATTTGAGTACACTCCTACAAGTTCAGGCTTATTTCCAGCGCCATCACGCGCATATCCGATATCAACACTTTGAGCGACAGCAGTTGCCACTCGGCTCTGGGATGGTCGAAAGTGCTTGCAAGTGGCTGATTCAGCAGCGTTTCAAGAGGGTTGGAATGCGCTGGAGTGAGCCGGGTCTCAAGCATCTGTTGATCCTCAGAGTCGCTTGGGTCAATCAGCTCTTTGATGAGTGCTTCCCGCTGGTTCCCGAATCCTCTCTTAAAC
>JAAHIA010000716.1 GCA_010671975.1 Leptolyngbya sp. SIO4C1
TGAGGGTGATCTCCATCCCCTTCAGCTTAGTAAAGTCCGACAGGCCCATCACGCCTGGCTCATGGCGCAGCATAAACATCACTTCTGGCTCTGGGCCATGCAGCGCTTTCCACTCCCGCACTCTTCGTTGCACGGTCCGTAGCACCTGCGGATACTGGCCGGGATACTGCGCTTGCAGGTACTCGAACAAGGTCGTTGGCTTCAGCCTTGGCTCACGGCGCAGCATCGGCTCTAGCTCCTGCTCCCATACCTCGGCTAGTGGATCTCGGCGTACCGATGGAGCGACGACGCTGCCTCGATTGGCCCGGTGATGGCCCGCATCGATCCGTTGACCCGTGCGCTCTGATATTTCGGCAATCGTTGACGATGCCTGCTGGCTCAATCCCAGCTCTCTGGCGTTCATATAGGCTCGCTTTTGGTATAAGTGAATGGCTTGGGGCACAGGATATAGCTCTCTTTCGTACGAGATCTACCTGTGCCTTTTTCTTGCGCTCTTGACAACCCTGTTAAGCTGACCCCTACACCGATAGTCCTGTCTCACCCTGGTTTGGCTAAACCCGACAACCGGCTTGGCGTCACCCGCCTACCTTCACTGTCGCGCAATAGCTCAAGGACATAATCTTCCTGGATGAAGCCGGAGCCAACCTGGGGATGACCCGTCGCTATGCACGTTCCGAGAAAGGCAAGCGAGCCTATGGTCAAGCCCCGAAGAATCAGGGTAAGAACGTCACGATGATTGGGGCGCTGAGCTGGGCAAACGGGTTTATCGCGCCGATGACCTGGCAAGGGGGAACCGATGGGTTGACCTTTCGGACCTACATCGAAACGGTGCTGGTCCCTGAACTATGGGAGGGAGCTTGTGTTGTGATGGACAATTTCAGGTCTCATCACGTCGAGGGCATCCGGGAAGCGATTGAGGCAGTTGGGGCTAAGCTCATCTACCTACCCCCTTACTCACCTGATTTTTCGCCCATCGAAAACTGCTGGGCCAAAATCAAGACACGGTTGAGAACCTATGCTGCGCGGACCTACGACGCGCTGAACGAGGCGATTGCTGATGCCATTGATGAGATTTGTCAAAATGATATTATTGGCTGGTTCACGCACTGCTGTTATTTCGCTCAGTGCAACTGAGAAACGCTATAAAATAGTCAGGCGAATCGAGAGTCAGCAAGGATAACGTATTGCGTCAGCCTGCTGGTGGGCTTCGTTTTCATGGCATATCTTTAATCAAGCGGTTTTAATAGTTATAGACACATAAAAAGGCTCCCAACCGCCAAGTTAGGGCCGTTTCCCAGTTTGATGTTGTTGCCTCGATCTTATAGTCAATGATTCGTATTTTTCTAGCACATGCCAGTGAAGATAAAGAAGCTGTAATCCTTTTGTACAATCGTCTTAAGAAAAGTGGATTTCAACCTTGGCTAGATAAGGTTGATTTGGATCCTGGTCGGAATTGGCGAGACGAAATCCCGAAAGTGATCAACAATAGTCATGTTTTTATTGCCTGTCTATCGCAACGATCTGTTAATAAGGAGGGGTACCTCCAGCTCGAATTTAAGATGGCGCTCAATGCAATGGCAGCTCGCCCCCCAGGCAAAATTTATCTGATCCCTGTTCGCTTAGATGATTGCGAGATCCCAGATCTACGGCGACACGATTACGGTATTGGCTTGAGAGACTACCAGTGGGTAAATTTGTTTGAACCGGATGGTTATGACCGACTGGA
>JAAHIA010000717.1 GCA_010671975.1 Leptolyngbya sp. SIO4C1
TATCCCAACTGATGAAGCGAGTTCTCTACGTTCTAGGAACACTCGATGATGATGACATTGATTGGCTAGTTGCGATAGGTCAGAGGCAAGAAATTGCGCCCAGCGAAGTCCTGATCGAGGCTGAGCAGCCTGTCGGTGCCGTCTATTTGATTCTAGAGGGGCAGTTTGCCGTTTGTGCTGAGGTCTCACAGCCGCCCATTGCCTACTTAGGCAGTGGCGAAGTGACCGGTGAGATGTCCTTTATTGATACCTATCCTGCTTCAGCTGTTGTCAAAGCGATGGAACCTGGCCTGGTACTGGCGATTCCCCGCGAGCAGCTAGCCGCTAAGCTGAAGCAGGATATTTGCTTTGCGGCTCGGTTTTACGAAGCCATGGCGATTCTTTTGTCGATGCGGCTGCGAGGCACGCTAAAGCAAATTCACCAGCCGCTAGAGCCCGCTACTGAGGTGACCAGCTACACCCTGACGATGTCAGACAAGCGCGATTTGGGGGCCGTGCGTTATAATTGGCTGCTGCGGCGACTGCGCCACGAGGTCTTTGAGCCTATCTAAGCTAGCTAACTTAGCCGTAAATTGTTCCCTTTTGTCTGGATTTGGCTGGGTTTGGTTGTATAGTCTTTTACCCCTACGGGCATTCTACAGCTGTCGCAGGCGCCGATGGCGCGCTTGCACCAGGCCGATATGAAAGCGACCACTAAGGACAGCTTAAATAGCTTGAAATCGGCTAGTATCCTGTGTGAGCCCACAGTTTTGTCGTTTTTGTAATTAGGCATGTCTTCAGATTCAAAGCTTAGCTGCATTCTTATCGTTGAAGACAGTCAGGGTAGGCGAGAAATTATCCTGGATGGCTCTGTTTACTCCATTGGCCGCGATCCAAAGTGCGATATTCGCCTGTCTTCTCAGTTTGTCTCACGCCACCATGCAACGCTGGTACAGCTTCCTAGAGATGATGAGTCTTTCTACTATCGAATTGTCGATGGCAACCTCAAGGGCAAGCCTAGCGCTAACGGCATGTTAATTAACGGTCGCAAGCTGCAGGCGCACGACCTCAGCAATGAAGATGAAATTGTGTTTGGTCCCCAGGCTCGCGCTATCTACTATCAGCTCAAGCGGGATACCACCTCGGCAGTGCCGCTTGACGAGTTTGATATCACCTTAATCAGCCCCAATATGGTTGAAGAAGATACAGACGATTAGCGCTTAGGGATTTGCTCGAATATGAAATACCCGCAGATCGGAGTTCGACGCCGCTCAGCTCTCAAAACTGGCAGGTTGAGCGAAGTCGAAACTGGGCTGATGGGGTAGATTATTTGGCCGCAGCGCAGCCACAGGCGAGCGCAGCCTAAAGGCAAAAGGGCAAAAGGCAGCGCCTTTTGCCCCACCTGATTAGAACTAGAGCAGCGCTGCAAAGCAGCGCCTAAAGTGCCAGACTAGCGATTGACATCTGAATCTGAAATAGCAGCATTGACCTGCTCAAAGATCCGCTGACAGTGATTGTTCGTTTGGAGCGGCAGCTCTTCGTTCTTGACAACCAGGTTGATGGTCGAAGCGTCAGAAACCGTGGAATTAATCAGGACCTCTACCGTGGCTAGCTGGCTGTAGGATACATTGCCAGGTTTCTCTTTGGCCAGCAACCAATCTTCGTCAGTCCCTCGCGAGTGTATTAGAGTCTTGTGGGCTCAACCTGGTCTATGAGGCCTCTGATTATTTACTGGCCAAAGA
>JAAHIA010000718.1 GCA_010671975.1 Leptolyngbya sp. SIO4C1
AAAATAGCTTTCCGGCGTCCTACCATGAATTTCGACCAGTAAATAAGCATTAATATCGGATGCGGCTTCAACCAAAAGCTGAAGTAATCTTTCTACGATAAGTTGTTTGTCAAAATCCGCCAGATAATCGTTCAGTGTGATATCTGCCATTCGCTGAAGGCGTTCTAGATACTTCAGCATGAGCTCAATTCTGAACTGAACGACGCTGCGATCAAGGTTAGTCATGCACCTAGTTTCTCCAGTCTTAGTGCGATGCTTCTTTGTCGAAGGTCTCGAAACTTTTGAGTATCTGCAAATGCTTTCCAGGCCTTACGCTGAAATTGCTGAAACATACCCGGCTCTTGCTCATATAAAACCTGGCCATATCGAGCAACTTGGTAAGCGATAGCCGGAGAACCGAGATTTAGGTCTACAACATCGACTTTGTTGTCGCGAATATGAAAAACCTGTTCCAGAATTGTCCAGATCCGAAAATGATTGAACCCTTCGTGCTCATATTGGTGGCGGCTTGCTTCATCGCAGAGCAGCGCGAAGTCCCAATCACTATTGGATGTGGCTGACCCACGCGCCCTAGAGCCGAACAGGACTAGTAGCCTGATGTAGGGAGCTTGCTGCAAAACATTGGGCACCAAGGCTCTTAAATTGGCCAATGAGGGTGAACTTTGAACCTGCTGTACTAGGGCTTGAGCATATAGCAGGCACGCTTGAATATCCTCCAGCGCTAGCAGGGGATAGCTGGCCAGAATCGTTGCGGTAGTATCTCCTGCGGCTAACCTACCCAGCACCTGCTCTACTGAAATCTGGTGCTCCTGAATCATCGGTTTGCCACCAAAGATTTTTGGGTCAGTGGCGATGCGGTTGAGAAGCGCTTGTTCATTCATGGCTGGTTTTGCTCTAAACGCCGTCTTATCCGCAATTGGTCGAAATACTGCATTTTCATTTTACTAAGGTCAAAAGTAACTTCTTTCCTGCCTCTAATCACAACTACGCTACCCATATCTCACCGCCGTCTCGTTTGAAGCGGTAGGCCAGCGTGTCGAGCAGCAGGGCTGATTGACCGAAGGCGATCGCATAGGGAGCATGGGCATCGTGAATGCTGCCCGAGTCACTAATGGGGTAAATCTGAAAGTGCATGGGCAGCTGCAACCGCAGCCGCACCTCTCGCACGGGTTTTCTCAGCACATAGCTGACTAGGGGCTGCTCTTGAAGACGGCGATTGATAGACCCGACCCAGGGGTTATCGGGCTGCCAGATCTGTAGCCCCACCAGCACCTGTACCTTCCAGGCATCGGCAATCGGCTGTAGGTCACCAGGATAGGTAAACTTCCAATCCAGGCGTTCTGCTCGATAGCTGCGCAGCTTCATGAAGCCTAGACAGTATTCGAAGCGGCCTTTCGCAATCGGCTGTCCGCTTTGCTCGGCAGCGGCCTTGAGCGTTTTCAAGAAGGCTGGTTTGCTCCACATCTCAATCTCTAGGTTGCTGAGGATGCCTGGCAGCTCGTAGGTTTTGAAGCGATCTGCTTCGCTGGGTTCGGTCAAATCGTAGAGGCCGCACAGTAGCGAACTGGAGCCGCGAAAGCTGGTGGCAGCTTGGGCGATAGGGTTGCCTTTTTTACCGGATAGATGCTGCCACGCTTCGGCCCAGCCATATACCCTGCCTGCGATCGCTTTGAGGCTAAGACCGAAAGCCGTCTGGCTTTTTTCTGAGAACTTCTGTAGA
>JAAHIA010000719.1 GCA_010671975.1 Leptolyngbya sp. SIO4C1
TGGAACGCCTCTAATTCAGCCATTTTGGAAAGCGTATCAATGGTTCGCTTTCCAAAATGGCTGAATTAGAGGCGTTCCAGAGTAGGGTAGGGGTAACCCTCGAGAACGAGCAAACACGCCTGAGAACCCTATTAGAGCGCCGAGAAACGGTAGATAGAACGGTTGAGGTTCTTAATGACAGGCTCAGTGAGTGCTGCCACACCCCAGAGGAAGCTCAGAAGGTGGCAGAAACACGCCTCTACGGGCGGGCGCTTGATGGGTATACCGAAAGGGTAGAGGAAGCGTTAGAAGCGCGGAGCGCGGCTAGGGAGCAGCTAGAATCGCATGGTCAGCACCTACTTGAGTCAATGAAGGCGATTTCTGCTGTCATTGAAGATTTTCAGCGATGGATAGAGTCCCACCAAAGGGTTCATGAATCCCAGAAGATGTACAAGGAGTTTATTCGAGGAATGGATTCCCCAGAGGCTAAGGAACGGTGTAACGCGTTGGCAGTAACGCTTTTAGATACTAAGGATAGAACCTTGGATGAACGTAACGAGGCTGTCAAAAAGGCACTTACAGTCCGAGAACAGATTGAACACCACCAGGCGATCACTGGCGAATTATTGGATATGCTTGTAGGTGTTCAGCGCGATATTGAAACGGCCCAGCATAGGCTATCCCCTGTCATCCAGTACCTAATTGCTCCAGATGAGGAGCAGATTCAGGTAGGACAGGAGGAACATCAGTCAAAGGAGGCACAGCAACATGGGAAAGATCATGGACTTTCGTTGCAGCTTCAGCACTTGCTATCCCCAGATTCGAGCTGAGGTGTAGAAAACTTACACTACGAACTTACGCTACACGGTTTGAATGTTCAAAAAGCATGTCTTTGGATTTTTGAGTGGGCTCTTTACTCGTACTGCGGGTTACTGTATTTCGCGCGGTCAGGGAGGGGTAGTTAAACGCTATTGGCGTTGCGAGGCCCCGATAGAGGAGGTACCCTTCGCGATCACCAAGGGTCAGAAACTCTGAGGGAAGGACCAGGTATTCGGTTTTTCGTTCGGCGCGGTAGCTAATCGATTCCCGCTTATCGAACGAAAGCTGTGATGACTCAGATAAGACCCGTTGCTCAAACTCTGGCTCACCTATCATTCGGGCATTCCATTCAGCGGAATCAATTTCAGCGGTACGGAGGAAAATCTTCGTCTTTGGGGCTGAGAGTATTGGTTGCGCCATTTTTTCATAGAATGCTTCTATTTGGTACTTATTTTGGAACCCTAATATTAATCTAGTGTTATAGCTTCTGGCTTGTGAGGCTGCTTGCTCAAGGAAAGAGAGGCTTTTAAGACTAGCCAGCTCATCTATGAAAATCCATGTAGCTGGGGGAACGCCGTCACCAGTGTAATCAAGCAGCTGTTGGGTAAGGATGTTAAACCAGATGGAAAAGAGGGGTTGCAAGATTTGCTGATCTGATACGCCGGTGCCACCAATAAACAACCACCCTGGCCGATCCTTTACATACTGAGCGAGTGAAAATCGTTTTCTACCATAGCTTTCGGGGAGGAGTTTGAGATGGGACGCGACATCACTTAAACTTCCAAGCACCCCGGCCCGTTGTGCTGGTGCTTCCTTTGGGATGTAGTTGAGCACCACATTCCCCTCTAGAATGTTATCGATAGCTTCTATCTTGGCTAACCGATGATGAAGCTATCGATAACATTCTAGAGGGG
>JAAHIA010000072.1 GCA_010671975.1 Leptolyngbya sp. SIO4C1
TGCTGGGTTAGCTCCAGGCAGCGTACTGTTGGGGGGCACGACAGCTAGGCCATCGATCTCTTCGGTGCCAGCGGGAAACGCGCCTAGGGCAACGTCGCTGACGCTGCTGATGCCGGTTACCTGGTTGGCCGCATTGGTTGCCAGGTTAATCGTCACTAGGCGATTGTTCTGCGAAGAGTTGGGATTATCAACACTGACGCCGATAATGCGGTTGCCGATTTGCCCAGTCGCGTCTTGATCAAAGTCAATCGCATCAAAATCGTCAAATTGGCCCACAGTGCCAATGCTGACAAAGTTGCCGGTAGTTGGCCCTACGATGCCGAGTTCGACGTCAGGGCCAATGTCGTTGGCCGCAAATAGCTGGTTCGTGACCACGCGAGAGGTAGCCGCTTCAATATCGAGCACGGCCGATCCGTCCGGCCGCGTAATCGGCCCAATCGTCACCACGTTACCGGTTACCAAATCCAGCTGAACCAGCGTATCCTGAGTAGCCCCCCCGCTCGGATCGCCGTTGGTCCCTCCGTTGTCGGCGATGGCATAGCAGGCCTGCTCAACCGCCAGTGCCGGTGGCTGATAGCCCAGAAACATCAGCAGCACCGAGCTACCCGCTAGGTAGCGGCGACAGTTGCGCCTCAAAGCAGCGCTAAATTTGCGCAGCGGCGCAGCGGCGGCAGTTTGCCGAGGCTGTGCGGTCGTAGAACGAGTCGTTAGTTTACGCATCAGAATCAATTACAAGACTCAATTGGATTCATCAAGAGGCAAAGTTTATCAAGCCGCTGAGTCGGCAGCGGTCTACTCTAGCTGCAGATCGGTCTCTGGGTTGACATATTCGATCTCCAGTCCGCGCGTATCTTCAAAGATGATCTCTACTCGGCGATCGCGAGCGTAGTCGATGCGATCAGAGCCGGTCGTCGCGCGCTGGGTTTCACCAAATGAGCGAATGCGCATGCGCTCAGGAGCAATACCTTGCTGCAGCAGATAGTCGCGCGCCGATCGAGCCCGCCGTTCGCCAAGCGCCTGATTGTAGGCATTGCTGGCACGCGGATCGGTGTGACCTTCTAGCTCAATGACGATGAAAGAATATTCTTGCAGCACGGCTGCTACCTGATCCAAAATGTCGGCGCTTTCTGCGCTAATAAACGACTGGTCAAGCGCGAAGTGAATCTGGCGCGGCACGCTCAGCTGCAGCGGCTCGGGCGGCAGCTCGGGCTCAGCCTCAATCGGCACCTGAGCTAAGGCGCAGGTAGCGCTGTAGGCAGCTGGCTGAATCGGCAGCACTTCGCCAATCGAGGCCATCGGCGAGGGTTCGGAGGTGCCGTAGCGCGGGTCGGTAGCGATCGCGCTAACCCGCGTGCCGCTGGGCACGCCGAGGGTAAAGCTAAACTGCCCGTCTTCGCCCACGCTGGTCGTATCGAGCTGTTCATCTAGCGCACCGTAGACCCGCAGCGGATCGTTCACCGTATAGAGCGTGACTTCCGATCCGGGATCAGCGGTGCCGGTGACGACTGCCTGTTCGCCCTCAAGCGGGAAAACATAAGCGGTCAGCGTCGGTGCATTGATGGCAGCGTTGGCGGTATCTTTGCGACGATTGTACGAATAGCGCGGTGGATTCGGCCCATCGCCAATCTGATAGTCATAGGGATTGGCGCTGTGATTGTAGGTCAGATCGACGCTGAGCCCGTCAAGTGCGGCGAACTGATTGTTGAGAATCAGGTTCTGCTCGCTGCGCGGATAGGCCGCGATCGCAACGCCCGGCCCGGGCTGATAGCCGATAAAGTTGTCAGTGACTTCGTGACCGCTGCCCATCAGGTAGACGGCCGCCCGACGCAGGCGTCGGCCGTTAAAGCGAATATTGTTGTCATAGATGCGAGCGGCCCCGTCGGGCTTAAACAGATAGACGCCGCTGCCGTCGCTGCCGCACATCAGGTTGCCAAAAATCTCGGTACCGTCAATGTCGCCATCGAGTCGAATGGCGTCGGGCATACCGGCTAAGCCATTCGCAATCAGCGTATTTTCGGTGACAACCATCCCCTGAGCGCGCGCGCCGGTAATAATGCCGCTGCCTTCGTGGTACTCAATGCGGTTGCGTCGAATCACTGGATCAACGGCATTAAATACTGAGACACCAAAGGCCGACATCTCTTCCCTATCGGGGACCTCGCCAGTCGGCGAAATTCCCAGCCAGCTGTCTTCTACCACCACGCCTGCTGGCGCAGCGGCGGCCTCTTGAAAGGCGAGCGCGCTAGCGCTAGGCGCGCCCGGCCCGGCATCAATTGGCGGCGCTAGATGCGTGATAAAAATATCGGCCGGCGGCGTTGTTTCCGTCGAGCGGTGACGGCTGGAGAATCCGTAGAGGCTAAGCCCGCGAATGGTGACATCGTCGGCAGTCACCGTCAGTCCGCGCGGCACCTCAGCCCCCGCAGCCGGGCTAATCGAGACAACCGGCGTCGGCACCGGCTCAATCATCGGCGCGGTGGAGATGCCGCCGTAGCCGGGCTGAGTGCTGCCATCAATCACCAGTCCTGAGGCCGTTAGCGGCGGCAGCAGGCTCCCCAGCTGAATATTCGTATCGCCCACCAGGTTAAAGCTGATTTGCGAGGTCCCCGCCGCCGGCGTGACCAGCGCTTTTTCAGCCGGGCTGAGCGCGGCAAACGGTAGGGTACCGTTGACCAGCTCAATTGCCTCGCGCAGGGTGAGGACCGCATCTGGCGAAATCGGACCGTCTGCGGCGCTGGTGACGACGGCGCTGTATGACGCCGGCAGCGTCGGTGCATTCTGGGCGAAGGCAGCCAGCGGCAGCGTAGCGGCTAACCCTGCGATCGCAGCAAATCTAAGCTTAAGAGACTTCTCTAACTTCACTCCTCAATCCCCCCTCCAATGGCCTCAGTCGTCGCTTCAGTGGTTAGCGCGGTTGGCTCAGCTGCACTTGCCTCGATCAGCGATTCTTCCTGCTGAACCGGGGCAACCTCCTGCAGGCCAAACTGATTGAGCAGCTCGTTGACCTTGAGCGTGACCGCTAGATACGGACCGCTATCGGAGCGATAGCCGCTGCCAATAAAGGAGCGGTCGTCGGCGCTGCCAAAGCTGTAGCCTACGCCCAGCCGCAGGTCCGGCGTCATATAGTAGCCGGCCTCAATGGCCCAGCCCCACTCATCGTAGTCAGCAGACGGCTGCGAAATATAGCGCGCCTCGCCCACCACGTCCCACCGATAGGCAAATCGGTAGGCTGCCCGCAGCTGCGCTAGATGAATCGTGTTGGTTAGGCCCACGCCCAGCGAATCTAGATCGGCGTTGGTTGAGCGCAGGGCGTACTTACCGTAAAACTCCCACTGCCAGTTGGGCGCATAAATCGCCTCCGCTGACAGCGTGTGCTCCTCAATCGAGTTAGAGCCGGCCCCCAGCAGAATTGAATTCGGCGTGCTGCTTGGATTCACCGCATATTCATAGCTCAGCAGCCCGTTGAACTTATCGCTGGCGGGATTACGGTAGGCCAGCCCTACCCGCAGGCTGGAGGTATTGGCTAAGCGCCCGGTAATCGTCTGGTTAGCGTAGTTGCCATACTGGAATCGCGCTAGCGTCGTCAGCGCCGGCGATAGCTTACCCGCCGCCGAAGCGGTCAGCAGCGTATTGCTACCGTTGTCCGAGTCGCGATGCTCAAACCGGGCGCTAGCCTGAAAGTTAGGATTATCCGTATACTCAATGCCGACCGTGTAAGTCGTGCCGTCCACTAGCCCCAGCGCTGCCGCCGTTTGGCCCACCGCGTAGGGCTGCAAAAACTGGGCGCCGCTGCTCAGCAAAGACAGGCTGTTGCCAAAGATGCGCTCAACCCCCAAATCAACGTGCAGTCCCGACGATACTACCCAGCGATGATTTAGCCCAATCGCGCCCTGCCCGGTCATGCCGTTGAAGCCGCCCAGCAGCGAATATCGGCCTGTCAGGGTCGTATGCTCGGCTAGATCGTAGTTGAGCAGCGTATCTAGCGTCGTAATGGCATCGGGTGTGACATCGTCATCGTGGAAGAAGCGATGCGCGAGCCGCACGGTCAGCTCTGGCATCACATCCCAGTCCAGTCCAAATACCGTCTGTCCCGGATAGACCGGATCGTCTTCATCGCTGAGCGTGATATCGGTCTCGGCGCGGAAGGTGAGATTTTCAGCCAGCGGCCAGGCCAAACCAGCCACGAGCTGATCAGAGTTAATGGTGTCATCAAGAATGCGATCCTTGCGGTTGCGATGCACCCAGTCAACGTTGGCAGTGAGCACGCCCAGCTGCTGCTGCACGCCGGCTCTAATGGTGGTGAGCGTGTTGTCCACCGACGGGCCAGAAATCAGTCCCAGCCCGGGATTGAACAGAATCTCTGGGTCGGTGATGATGTCGCTGGTTTCACCGCGATTGATCTCTTGATCGACCTGGAACTGCAGCTGCGTCGAGTCACCCAGATTGGCCCCTAGCTGGCCGCCCCAACGAGTTTGGCCGGGCCGGAAGCTGGTCGATGCGTTGTTTCTAAAGCCGCTCTCAGCGGTGCGATAGTAGGCAGTTCCTGCAATATCCGGTGTGATTTCGCCGGTCGCTTCAACTCTAAAGGCGCTGCCGTCGCTCTCACCAAAGCCGTCATCGAGCGAAGAGAAGGCAGCCTCGGCCACGATTCGGCCGGTTTCTCCCAGCGAGACAAGCGCATCAAATCCGTATAGGCTAAAGTCTCGAGCTCCCTGATCTTCGATCAGTAAGGTAGCGCCAATCCAGCTTGGAGCATCCAAGTCGTAGGAGAAGTTGTACTGCGCTCGCCCGCCAAACAGGCTGCCGTCTGAGTCATCTCCCTCAACCTGGTAGGTGGCCACAATGCGCCGCACCAGCGCCGGGCCAAACGGGTTAGCATCAACCAGCGTGACCGGCTGATTAAACAGAATAGAGCCGCGATCGTAGTCAATCTGATAGTCCGCCCCTCGGCTGAGCCGCACTCGCTCCACCACGGTACCGGGCCGGTTGAGCTCTTCGACCTCAATGAAAATATCTTCACTGCCGGGTAGAATCAGCCGCCGCGAGAGAAAGTAGAAGCCGCTGGTGCCGTCCGGCGCAATTGTGTCGCGCTGAAACGGACGCACGTTGTTAGCGTAGAGCGCCGTCAGCTGCAGCCCGTTACCAAAGGTATAGTTACCCTTAAAGCCGTGCAGCTGTCGGGTGATGGCAGAAAATTCCTGCGAGAAGCGGGCAAATTCAGCCGTGTCGTAGTCACCCCACATGAAGTAGTCGGGGTCAGCATCAGGAATTAGCGCATCGCGCTGGAAGCGCACATAAAAGCTGTCGATGGAGGGAGTCAGAAAATCAGTCGTGGAGCTATCGCCATAGACGGGGTAGGCCTGCTCGCAAAACTGCACATCTCGGTAGAGCCGATTGCCGTCGCAGCGCTCGTTTAGGGCCCGCTCGCTGTTGAATGCTGCCGTCATCAGCCAGTCACCAAAGCTGCCGGTGGCGAACAGCGAAGCATCCAGATCAAACTCGGTCTCGTCAATCAGGTCGGGGTCTAGAAAGTCTCGGAAGCTGCCCCACAGGTTAGTGCCAGCAGGCCCCAAGCGAAAGTCCACCAAGCCGGTCACCAATGAGGGGCGCAGCGCGGTGATAAAGCTAATCTGCGTATAGTCCTGCAGCTCAGCCGTTGGCAGCTGAGCGGATTCATTGTCTTCGAGCCCCAGCGCTTCTCTAGCATCGGCGCTGGCGCGCACAATTACCCGCTGCGCCTCTAAGCTTGAGCGCAGTTCAGCCTCGAACTGACCCTGCCGCGCCAGTACCTGAAAGCCGCCGCGATCGATATCGTAATCGGCATCAACAAATTCGCCAGCGCTGCTGGTGAGCGTGACTACCACGTCCTGATTGACTGGGTTGCCAGCAGCATCGGCAATCGTGCCGACCAGCCGAATCGTTGAGCGATTATCAGCCGCCACGGTCGGTTCTTCAGCCGGCGCAATCCGCAGCGTTAGCTCCTCGCCGAGAATCTCAGCGTCGCTAGGCAGCGGTGGAAAGGCGCTAGGCACGTCGCGAATGATGGTCTCATCTACGGTGCCTTCTGAGGTGCCCGGCTCAAAGTAGGTCGGCGGGATATTGTCATCGGTTTCGATCAGACCGTCAACGGCCGATGGCAAATCCAGATTAGGAATGCCTGCTTCGATGGCGGGCTCAGCCGCGTCTGCCGGCTCAAGCTGACTCAGCTGAGCGTCTTTGGGACTGTCTTTTGCGATCGCATCAGACGGTCGTACCAGCCTAGCCGTGCTGGCCGAGGCAGCAGTCGGCAGAGACAGCAGCGCCAGCGTACCGGCAACTGTACTAATTAGCTTTAGGTGAGTGATGTTCGAGAACAAACGCATGCTTAGCTCTCTCCCTCCCCAAACGTGGGTGTGACTGCGAAATTCATACGAGCTAAGCCACCGGGCTCAAGCCGCACCAGCCGGGACTGGCTGTTCTCTGAAATACGGTAGAGATTAGGCGCTAAGGTATAGCCCGGCAAACTGCTCAGGTCGAGCGCCCCGACGCGATTGCCTGAAACTACGTTGGCCATCGAGAAAAGGCCATCTGGGTCAGTGATGATGCGGTTGCCATCGTCTAGGAAAATGACGGCATTGGGAACGCCCGGCTCGCCGGTCTGCTGCTCACCGTCAAAGTTCTTATCCACAAAAACTCGCCCGATAATGGTGCCGCAATCTGACAAGATGCCAGGCCGAATCGCCAGCTCAAAAGCAGCGTCCGCAGTGGGGAATCCAGGCGCTTCGGCCTGTGCCACGTTGCGTCCAGAGCCGCGAATAGCGTCGGGCGTCAGCGTGGCCGCATAGAAAATATCGAGCGACTCTCCAGCCGGCAGGCTGTCGAACTGCAGCACCAGCTGCGATCCTTCCACCGTGACGCTCGTGGGCTCACTCGGTACGCCCGTTGCCGACTCTTCAACATACTGAATCCCGCGCGGCAGCAGGTCTCTGACCGTTAGCGGTGCTGCCTCCGTGCCGCTGTTATTAGTGACTCGCACTCGATAGATGACGACATCGCCAGGTTCAGCTGCGGCCTTATCCGCTGTCTTAGTAATTTCGAGGCTGGCAATCCCCAGAACTACGCCCGTTTGATATTCAACCGTATTGGAGGGAATAACGCCTGAGCGCGGCCCGCTCGCGGGATCAAACTGGGCTGATGCCGTGTTAGGTACAGCCTGCGCCATCGACGGCAGCATCGGTGAGAGCTGATAGTTCAGCAGCAAACTTAACAGCATGCCACAGAAAAAACCGGCCCCTAACTTCATCCAGCGACTGAGCTGACCAGTGAATTTAAACGGGTTCCAGAGTGTTTTCATGGACCTTTCATGGACCTTTGTGATGGGTCAACCAATGGCTTATGTGCTATTCAGACAAGCGGCAATCTGGATGGTTCCAACGATTGCAATAACTCCAAAAAACTTTAGCCAGAGTAAAATTTGCGTAAAAACCCCTATACCAAACGGCAAAATTAGATATTTCTCAGCAGGATCAGCGAGATATCTGACTTGATTTAAGGATTACTACCGTATGTCTACGGATTATGGGGATTGATTATGACATCGGGTCTATCTGAAATCAATCCCCCGCTGCAGCTCAGGCGAAAATAAAGCTGTATCGTAAACGACGTCTGCTTCAAATGAAGAAAAATTGATGCTTCAGCAGCCTTGATTTTGCAGGCGTTTATCTGTTGTATAAATGAAAACCAGCAAATAAATTCATTTCTTAGAACACGTAATCGGCCCTGTTAAGAAATAAAAACTACGCTATCTCACCGCGCCGCCGTGCTGAGATTGGCCGCCAGATAGCGCGCTACTGCAGCGCCGACTTGAGCTGCTGACAGAAGCGATCAACTTCAGCCAGGCCGGCTTGGTCAGCCAGGCGTTTAACAAAAGCGCTGCCGACGATTACCGCGTCTGCGCCCCACTGCTTGAGCTGCCGAGCCTGCTCTGGTTCTGAGACGCCAAAGCCAACGCCGACGGGCTTAGCTGTGATCTGTTTGAGCTCGCTGAGCAGCGCCTGCACGCGGCTTTGAATTTCTGTGCGCATGCCGGTGACGCCGGTGACGCTGACCAAATAGATAAAGCCCTGCGACTGCGCTGCGATCGCATGAATTCGCTCAGCCGGCGTCGTGGGGGCAACCAGCAGCACCACCTCAACTCCCACCTGTTCGGCCACGCCCAGCAGCCCGGCCATCTCTTCTAAGGGCAGATCGGGGACCACAATGCCGCGCACGCCCGCTGCATAGATATCTTTCAAAAAGGTCTCAAGGCCGCGATTGAGAATTGGGTTGTAGTAAGTAAATAGAATAATGGGCGCTGACAGCTCTGGGCTCACCTGCCGCACCAGGTTGAGCACGTCCTCTAGCTGCACGCCGCGCTGCAGGGCACGAGTTGCTGCCGCCTGAATGACCGGACCGTCGGCCAGCGGATCGGAGTAGGGCACGCCCAGCTCAATGAGATCGGCTCCCTGACGGTCGAGCGTCCGCAGCGCCTCAGCCGTTGTCTCTAAATCGGGATCGCCAGCTGTAATGAAGGGAATCAGCGCGCAGGCATTGCGATCGCGCAGCTGTTGAAACCGCTCAGAAACCGATGTCATATCTAAGTCCAATCAAATCAAACCCTAATTAAACCAGACAATCGGCCAGCGCTTCGCCCTAGCGCCTAGAAACCTTGGCTACTGAGAAGACGGTTGCTCAGATTTTTCCTGCTCTAGCTCTGCCTGTAGCTGCGCCAGCTCCTCTGGCGAAAGCTCGTCTAGCCGCTTTTGTAGAACGGCATCCTCGTAGTCTTGGAGCTGCTGATTGTAGGTCATCGACTGCGTCAGCACCCGCGTCAGATAGGTCGCCACCCAGCCTAGCAGCCCGCCTAGAAAAATTACCTGGCTCCAAATGCCAGCCGAAGTCGTATCTAACCCAGCCAGGGTTAGTGCCAAATAGAGCAAGCCGCCGGCAGCAAACGCGCCGATGCCTACCCCAACTACGTCAATCCGTCGCATAGCCGCTCTTACACGTCGCGGCGAGCGGGGCGAAAGTTGAGGAAAGGAGACAGCAGCAGCATGCCCGGGAAGAACACAAAGGCTAGCCCATACAGCACCAGTCGCTCTACCGAGCCGACCGTATTCCAGCGCTGTTTGAGATAAAAGTAAAGGAAAGCCGGCATCACTAGCAGGTAAAACCCACCCAGCCCAATGTAGAGGCCAAGCGCCAGTAGCACAGACGGATCGAGCGCTGAAGGATCAGGAAAATTCATAGAACCGAGCGATTGGGGTAAAAGCCTATCCACCCTATCATACCGTTCGAGGCCGTCCGGCGCTGCCCCAGCCGCTAGGCTCGCCCCGCAAACCAGCTCGCTGAGCAAATGCTCACCCCGCAAAGATAGTTGCGCAGCGCACCACTTGGTGGTGGAATTAAACAGAGGAGCACCGCATCTAGCGGCAACCTGCCTGGGGGCGTGGCGGAATGGTAGACGCTGCGGACTTAGAAAACTGAGCCTTAGTGGAGAAATCTGCTAAGTGGAAGCTCTCAAACTCAGGGAAACCTAAGTCTATCTACGAGCCAAAGCTCGGTAGATATGGCAATCCTGAGCCAAGCCAGAGATGATTTTAGATGAACGATTTTAGAGTTTAGATTGGCACCCACCAGCTAAAGTCCAAAATCTAAAGTCCAAAATCCTCTCTCGGAAGGTGCAGAGGCCCGACGGGAGCTACCCTAACGTCAAGTCGAGGGTAAAGGGAGGGTCCAATTCTCAAAGCTGTGCTTAGCTAGGGCATCTCAGCTCGGCCAGCAGCAGTGAAAGCTGCGGGAGGATGAAAATCCGTTGACTTTAAACGGTCGTGAGGGTTCAAGTCCCTCCGCCCCCATACCTAAGTTTCTGATAGTTCAGGTTCCCATAGTTCAGGATCTGATGTTTAAAGTTGCCTCGACCTGGGGCTGAGCATCGCTGCGATCGCGTGATTAGCGATTGAGCTAGCAGCCGATGCTGGCTACGGTCTGCGTTTGTACAACCGTGAACTTGCGGATAAAATTAGAAAAAATAATACGTATGCGGATAAAAGCGTTTCTGACTACACTTGGGTATTTAATAGCGGGAACCTTGAAGCTGTAGAGAGATCTTAACTCGACTGCATTCTATGCTCGATGCCCCCGCCCGTGCTGAAGATATCTGTCCAGATCTGAGCGAAATCACCGCTCGTTGACCTGTTGAAGCTAGAGAATAGAGATTGCTCTAATGCCAGCTTATTCTAGACAGACCGGTTCACCCAACTTCGTTACTGCAACGCATCTCCAATGGTTGTTGATAGAGTTCCTGATGACTTCAGCCCTAAATCAGCTCGCCAGTTTGGCCGGGTTAAGCAAGATATTTACGCAGCACAGCAGACGATTTTTAATTTTTTATTGGAAATTGTCAAGAAATGGCCGGCTGACGATGTCTTAGAAGAGTTTAAAAATTTATACTTCCATTACAGTGAAACCGTAAGCTCTGATACGGTGCCGGCGCTCTATGCGATTGTGTTTGCCAACAATGAGCAGGAGTTTCAAAATACGCTAAAGCGCTCTTGCTACATCTTAATTAACAACTGGGAAGTCGCTCGCGAGCATAGCGCGATTCAGGCGCTGGTGCAGCTGTTCTCAGATTCTTCAATCCGCAAGCCGACAGTCTCTCCCACGCTGAAGCGGCTGCGGCAGTGGCTAGTGTCCTTCGCTGAGAGCAAAGACTTTCAAGATTTGAAGCTCTTTGTCGCTAACCGCTTTGCCCCCGTCCGCTCAACCGAAGAGCAAAATTGGTCGCTGCGCTACACGTCGTATCTGCTGGTACCGCAGTATGTCAACACGCAAAACCCATACGAGCAGCGCGAAGCCGCACGCACTATGTCGCGGCGGCTAAAAGACAAATTTAAGTTTGATCTGGCCATGTACACCGCCTATTCCCAGCGCGTGGTGGCTCAGCAAAACCGCACCAATCCAACCGCGCTCGGCGACGGGGCGCTGCGGCTGATTAAGGCAATTGTGGCAAAGCGCGGTCAGTTTAGCTATCGCAACCTGGCTCGCATCTTTCAGGAGCAGACAGCTGAGCTCACCTACCGCAGCTACAAGCGCAGCCTGGTCGGCTATCTGATTTTTTCAGTTGAGGAAGCTGACTTTGTTAAAACCCTGAAGTCGCAGCTGCATGAAAAGCTCGATCGGCTCTATAGCAAACATGACAATCGCCAGGTTGACAGCTCTTTAGTGCTGCGAACCAGCAACCGCGTGATCGACTATTTGATGACCGAAGATCAGTCAACGCCTGCCGACCTGTTCACCATCTTGCTGTCGCGCGGCAATCCGCTGACTCTAGCTATCGTGCTGCTAAAGCTGGTGCTGATTTCGCGCAACTCGCATCCCTACTTAGAGGCGCGAATTGCCGATCTGATTCGCTACTACCAGCAGTTTCCGCGCCATCAGTGCCAGTGGATTATTAACTTTTTAGAAATCTACAGCGTCACCTTTGCCATCTATAGCAGCGATGTGGAATACAACCTGGTGCGCGTTCGCCAGGCGATCGCAGATAACCAGACAGATAGCCAGGCGCAGACTGGCGCAGACCTGGATGACTACCGCGTCTTTTCGCAAATGATGCGCGCTAGTCCAGTGATGACGAGCGAGGCTGAGGCGACTGAGACCCTAGCGCAGCTAGAGGCGCAGGACGATCTAGATTCGACGCTGGGGCTTGAGTCGTAAGCTGAGCCAGCGCCTGCGCTATCACCACCTGATGAATCTGCTTCCAGGGCAGCGAGTGCGATCGCGCTAGCCGGGCACAGTCTTCGTATTCAGGCTGCAGGTTGAGCAGCTGTCCCTGATGGCGCGCCAGCTTGACCCGAGCGCTGCCGTAGGGCGTTACAACCTCTAGCTGCTCGCGCTGCAGAATGTGGCGCATCTGCTGGGTTTGGCGAATGCCGAGCGTAGTCGTTTCAGCAAACAGCACCGTTTGACAAGCGTTTACCGCCGCCTTGGGGCAGATTACCGTCAGCAAAACGCCGGGCCGGTTTTTCTTCATCCCCACCGCCTGAGTAAAGACATCGACAGCGCCGGCTGCAAACAGCTGCTCAAACACATAGCCTACGGCCTGCGGGCTCATATCGTCGAGCTGCGTCTGGAGTTCAACAATCGGTTCGGGGGTGCCAACAGTCGAGTCAGCAGCGGGGCTGACCTGGGTGGAGACGGCATGGTAATGAGGCTCAGCGCTGGCCAAAGCAGCCGACCCCAGCCAAAGCCGCAGAATATTGGGCAGAGGCAGATCGCGACCGCCGGCCCCAAGGCCCACTGCCTGCAGCTGCATGGCCGGCGGCGGGCCAAACCGCTGAGCCAGCGTGGTTGCGATCGCCGCGCCGGTAGGAGTAACCAGCTCTTTTTCAATACCGTTACTGTAGATTGGCACCTGCGCCATGGTCATCAGCTTGAGTACAGCTGGGGCAGGCACCGGCAGCTGTCCGTGCGCGGCGTAGACTGTGCCGCCACCGGTGGGCAGGGCAGAGCAGTAAATCTGCTCGACCGCCAGCGCATCTAGCCCAATACAGGTACCCACCACGTCGACAATGGCATCGGTAGCACCGACCTCGTGAAAATGCACCTGCTCTGGCGCAATGCCGTGCACGGCAGCCTCCGCTGCAGCCAAGCGCCGAAAAATTGCCAGGCTCCAGTCGGTGACGCGCGGCGGTAGCGCTGCGTTAAGAATGATGTGCTCTATCTCGGGCAGGTGGCGCGCCGGCTGAAGAGTGTTGTGTAGCCGCACCTCGACCCGCGTCGCCGCCTGTCCCTGCCGCTGGACGGGGCTGACTTCCAGCGCATAGTCCGACTCGATGCCCAGCTGCTTTAGCTGGGTCTCTAGCTCACTCAAAGCCAAACCCGCATCTAGCAGCGCTCCTAGACACATATCTCCTGCAATGCCGCTGGGACAGTCTAGGTATGCAATCTTACTCATAGCTTTATTGATCGCTTACATAAGCATTGACGTCTCTACATAAGCTTTACCATGTGTTTCCGTGAATTGACCGGATACAGCGTTTGACGCGCGTAAGGGGTAAATAGTGTTCCTCAGAATTACTCGAGCTTTGCAGCGCCTGATCGGCTAGCTTCTGCAGTGCGACGATTTAGTCTAATTCCCCGCGACCATAGACTGTCCACTCAAGTGGCACATTCAAAAGTTGAGGGCCGATTTTTTGCTGCCATCGAGTTTAGCTGCTCAATCCGTTCTGCTTTGTAGTCTTTCAGGTTCATCTATGGCGATGTGCAAACCGGTTGCTTTTACATGTGACAGTTGCTATATGACAGTTGGTTCGAATACTGCCACAGCCCTAGCAACTCCCAAGGTTGAGACTCTCTAAAGTGAAACTGTCGAAAGCAAAGATAGCTGACAGCTGTTGCTTTGCTAGCCCAATTTGTTCACGCGGCGTGCATCACTGAGGAGAATTATGAAAGCTCAACCCGCCCTATCCGTCAAATCTACAGATAATCCTGCTAATAATACGTCTTCTAATCCTTCTAACGTTGTTTTACACCCAACTGCGGCTGACCGCCCGGCCCCTGCTCAACCTGAGCAGTCCGAAGAGTCAACGCTGTGTCCGGTCAATCAACAGCTCATCACCTTTTTATCTGAACTTTTAAGCGAAGCCAGTACCGGCGGCCGTAAAAATATTAATGCGGTAGCTACCCGGCTGGCGATTGAAGTTACCCGAATCTGTCGCAAGAGCGATCGCATTCAAGCGTCGGGTGAAGTTGCTAACTGGCAGCGCTCGCTGGCGCAAAACCGCGTTAACAAATATCTGCAATACTACCGTCTGGGCTCGCGTCAGGGCCGTATCGAATTACACAGTCGGCTCAGCGCGATCGCCTACCGCTATATCGCACCTGCTCAGGCCCAGCTAGGGTTTCAAGGGCGCTGCAACCTGCTAGAAGATTTTCTTCAAGGGTTCTATATTGAAGTGCTCAAAGCCTTCCGGCGAGAAAACCATCTAGAGGCAGACTACACCCCGCGCACTCGCCTAGAGCTCGCTGAATACATGGCCTTTAGCGAGCATTACGCCAAGCGTCGGATCTCGCTGCCGGGCTGCTATAACCAGCAGCTGATCGTCTTACGGGCTCAGACCTTTGCTAAAAAGCAGCCAGCTGAGACCTGCGTCGATATTGAGATGGCAGTAGAATCGCCCAAGGGCGACGATGCCGAAGGCTATTCACGCTCACCCGCACTGCAGCAAATTCGCGAGCAGATGGTGGCTGACGTAATCGATCCAGTAGAGGCAGTCTTGCGCGATCGCATCATTCGTGAGCTGGTCGACTATCTAGAAGCGCAGGGGCAGCATGCCTGCATTGACTACCTAACGCTGCGCCTGCAGGATATGGCTGCGTCTGAGATTGACGACGTGCTGGGCCTAACGCCGCGCCAGCGCGACTATCTGCAGCAGCGCTTTAAGTACCATGTCGAAAAGTTCGCTCAGTTTCATAACTGGGAGCTGGTTCACCAGTGGCTAGGGGCCGACCTAGAAAAGAACCTAGGGCTGTCTCTCTCCACACGGAACGCAACCCCCGCCTGACGGAGCAGTTGAGCGCGGATCTCAGATCCAGAAGCAAGCAGGATGTGGGTACTCATGTGGAAAACCCTATGGGAAAACGTCTGATCATTCAGGGACGTTTTGTATGATTTTCCACCCTCAACGCAAGGGTGGGACAACTTCTGAAATCTCGGGTGATTCCTCCGCGATTCCTCCATCGGGTATTGGGATAACTTTGAACACGTGGATAAGTACGGCTCTCCCGGTTTGTCCCGCTCTTATCCCCAGAGTCTCTTATGTAAATATTTTGTTAATGCGCATATTTTGAAGGGCGTTAAGGAGTTATTCACCCTTCTGACAGGAATAAGGCAGGAAAACTGACCACCTTGTGCAGAACCGGTGTGAAGACTCGATAATCCACGGATTCTGGGGTGCACTACAAAAACATCATCCTTATAAAACTTATTAATTTTATTAGGGTGGCCAACCGGCACCTCGCGCCTAAAGGAAGCCTTCCATGGATCTGACTGATCTGATGTTCACCCTGTATCCTTACGTGAAATCGCTTCACATCATGGCAGTGATCAGTTGGATGGCGGGA
>JAAHIA010000720.1 GCA_010671975.1 Leptolyngbya sp. SIO4C1
TCTTCGCGGGCAACACCATTCTTGGCGACGGCAGCGTGATCATGATCCTGGACCCGAACGGCATCGCGTGCTCACACCTAGCACCTTAGAAACCACCAGCCGCGAGCAGCTAGAGTCACTGCACCGAGCCCTAAAGACCAAGCTAGCCGAAGTCGAAGCCCTGCTCAGTTAAACTTACACTAAACTTACACTACTTTTGACCCCCTCCTGCCTCCCCCTACTCCCACCGATAGGTAACCTCATTCTGCCGCTCAATCAGGCTCTCTACCAAACCCAGCTGCGTCTCCAGCTCCCGAATCCGGTTACGTCGCTGAATACGCCCCTGCCAGTCGCGCAGCGCTAGCCGGCTAAGGTGCTGATTCTTAATTTTGGGATTCTTGCTACTGAGCTTGTAATACTGGTGTCCTTTCTTCTCGTAGGGACTGATCCAGACGTTTTGAGGGGCGACGGCACCAGCCGCATGAAGCGTTGAAATCGCGTCTCGCAGCCGCTGCCGCTCGGCTTCTAGATGCTCGCTTGCCATTAGCTGCTAGCTCCGCCGTGGGCAAGCGGCGTCTGAACTGTAAAAGTTCTGTCGATTTTTCCTTGAATCGACAGAACTTTATGAACGAGCAAGCCCGCAAAATAAATAGGGTTTTCGCCCAAGACTCCTACGTGGAATTTCGTCATACGACATTACCGAGTAACCCTGCTGTCTGATCAAAATCAGGTAAACCTACGCTTAGCCAGAATGGGCCTTGATCATCTCCGGGTTGATTTGAAACTGCACAGAGGCTGTCTTACGCTTACCGGGCAGTTCCTGCGCACCGGCTAGGTAGCCGCCTTCTTGCAGCTCCTGCACCGTGCGCCAGAAAATTTGGTTATTGCGGGCTGAGTTGCTGCCTAGCAAGTCTAGGTTTTTAAACAGGTAGCGCTTAGAAATGGTCAGATACTGGCCGTCTTCGGGCGTATCCCAGCGCAGGCGGCTAGCTAGGTATATCAGCAGCTTCGTCTTATAGTCGTGCTTAGCGCTGCTGCCGAGCCGCTGAGTGACATCTAGACTGTTGGCAAATAGCACGTAGTCGCCGGTGCGAGTTGGGCCGTCAAAAAACTCCAGACCGACCGTGTAGGCATCGGCTAGCTCATAGGTGTAGTCTGCGGCCTTATCCAGGTCAAAGTCGCGCGGTACGTTATCGACTTCAAATTCTTTAATCCGCAGCACGCTTTTAATGGTCACTTTCGCACCGAGGCTGTCGCCTTTCCAAAGTGATTGAGCGAAGACCAGTTCTGTGCGGTGCAGGGCCATCAGGTCGCAGTGCAGCTGCGATCGCAGCTTGGAAGCAAAGCCACCGTCTTTTGTGCGGGTATAGCCCATTGCTTCTAGCAGGTCGTTAGAGCGAAAGCTGACGATTGAGCGATGGCTTTGCTGCGCGGCAGCGCGATAGAGATAGAGCACGATGGACACCTGACGCGGATTCAAAAACGTCAGCAGGGCGGCAATCAGCCGCTGAATCCGCCGATCTTGGATTTTTTCTAACCCTTTGATGCCTTCTCCTAAGTAGGTAGCCAAATCAAGGCTGTCGTACTGTTCTTTGAGTTCTTCCCACTCTTCAACCGAAAGATCTTCGAGTGGAATGCGGCGAGTCACTGCGACCTCACTGGCCTCTTCTGGGTCAGCTTCTACTCGCATCTCTAGATAGTAGCTTTCACCGTCTGAGCGCAG
>JAAHIA010000721.1 GCA_010671975.1 Leptolyngbya sp. SIO4C1
GATGCTGAAGCAGCCCCTAACGCTCATTTGCAAGACTTTGATTTAATTATCTGTCGCAATGTTTTTATCTACTTTAGAACGGCCGCGATCGCAGCGGTGGTCAAAAACTTTTATGAGATGCTACAGCATCTTCGACCAGGTTCATCGCTTGAAAGCGAACCAGCCGCTTGACGTCGCGATGCAGCTGATACTGCTCCTGCGCCAGGCGAAAATATTGCTGTTTGATAGTCTCGTCAACGCCTCGGAGCGACCAAGAGCGATACTGTCCGGCCTCTGCGTGCTGCAGCGACTGCTCATCGATGTCAGTTCCGAGCAGCGTCAGGTCCCAGCTATCAATGTCTGGAATCAGCTGCTTGAGCAGGATGGCAATCGAGTAGGGTTCTTCGCCGGTAGAGCAGCCGGCACTCAAAATTCGCAGCCGTCGATCTGAGCGATGACGCTGAATTAACTCGGGCAGAACATGCTGTCGCAGCACCTCGAACTGCCCGCGATCGCGAAAGAAAAAGCTTTCGGAATTAGTCAGCAGCGCAATAAGTTTTTTCCACTCTTGCTCGCTGTCTGGTGTCTGAGCGGCCAGAAGCTGATAGTAGTCGTCAACTGAAGCAAGAGACCGTTTAGCCGCTCGCAGCTGAATCTGCTGGCTAAAGTTGATCTGGTCCTGCGGCCGGATCTGCCAGCCGGTATGGACGGCAATCAGTCGAGTGAAGGCGGTTTGTAATGAAGGGTCAAGCGGCACGGGCTGAATCATGGCTAAGCAGCTTAATGGTAAGCGGACTGATAGACAAGCTTGAGCAGCGCGGGCGCGATCGCGCCAATCGGTAGGACCTGCTTAGCTGCCCCAAGATCGATGGCGACCTTAGGCATGCCAAACACTACGCAGCTCTCTTCATCCTGGGCAATGGTGAGGCCGCCGGCTTGAGCAATCGACTGCATCCCCAGCGCCCCGTCTCGTCCCATACCGGTGAGCAAAATTCCGACCGCGCGGTGTCTATAATATTGGGCAACCGCGTCAAAGGTGACGGTGATAGACGGGCAATGGCCTTCTACGGGGGGCAAATCGAGATAGACAAACTCGCCTTTTTTGTTCAGCGTCAGATGGTGGTCTTCGGGGGGAAAGTAGATTCGGCCGGGCTGCGGTCGCTGGTTGGACTGAGCGATCTCTAAAGAGACCAGGCAGCCTTTTTGTAGCCAGTCGATCAGCCCTTGCAGAAACCCGGTACTGATATGTTGAACGCAGAGTACCGGTGGAAAATCTTTTGGTAGCTGGCTAAACAGCGTGTGAAGCGCCTGCGGTCCGCCGGTAGAAGCACCGACGGTCACCAGCTGGATTCTAGAAGTTGTCCGAGCCGGCTGTGGTAGCACCAGTGGCTTAGCTGGTGCCGATTGCTGCTTCTTTCTAAAAACCTTAACGCCAGAGAGAATGCGAATTTTATTAATCAGGGCATCGTTTAGAGTCGCATTGTCGGCTCTAAGGCCAGTAACGGGTTTTGGAAAGATATCAACGGCTCCGGCGCTTAAAAGCTGAAACACGTGCTGCGAGTCGTCTTCTTGTACAGAGGCGCTGACGACCAGGATGGGGCGCGGATAGCGATCCATCACCTCCATCGTCAGCACGAGCCCATCCATCTGAGGCATATGTAAGTCGGTGCAGATGACTTCAGGCTCCACTTCAGGAATCATGGCCAGGGCCTCTAA
>JAAHIA010000722.1 GCA_010671975.1 Leptolyngbya sp. SIO4C1
GAGGCCTACCGCGAACGCATCGAGGCCGCCCGACACGAAGAACTCGAAAACCGCGTCGGCCACGAGGTCGCCCGCCTCGACGAGATCCTCAACCGCAACGACTTCCCCCGCGCCGCCCGGCACGCCGCCCGCATCAAACGCCTCTTCCCCACCATCGACTCCGTCCAGCAGATCGACCAGCTCGTCCGCGACGCCAAGGACCAGCACAAGCACGAGCTCGAACGACAGTTCCTCGACGCCGCCAAGAACGACGACGTCGCCGGCGCCATGGCCCTGCTCAAGGAGCTCGACCGCTACCTCACCACCAAGGAAGCCAAGCAGTTCGAAGAGGTCGCCCGCGGCGTCATCGGCAAGCAGCGCGACAACCTCGGCGTCCAGTTCAAGCTCGCCTGCCACGACCACGAATGGCTCGCCGCCGTCCGCGTCGGCGAACAGATCGTCCGCGAATTCCCCAACACGAGGATGGCCGACGAAGTCCGCGGCATGCTCGACCTGCTACGCGAACGCGCCGCCGGCCAACAAGCCGCCGCGACCTCGGCCTAAGCCAATCTGTTTCTGCGGAAAGATTTCGGCTTTCTCACACACCATCCGAACGAATAAATCGATTACTCATTCTCTGCTTCTTCGCTTTCGGTCTGCGTCCAGGCTAACGTGAATGACCGTATCACGGCTCAGCGATCGTTCCTCATCTCGCCCCCCATCATCGCTCAAATCAGAACCAACACTGTAGACGCTGAATCCTGCGCCGTCTCCATCTAGTGAATACCGAAGTAGCTGGCCGTCCAGATCCTGAATCACGTTCTCGCCTAACTCCCCTGCAACATCTTGAAGGTGATCAGGCAGATGCTCTCCGCGTTTGAATCGTAGGTACAACACTCCAGCAAGATTTAACACTCGGCGCTCAGCATCATTGCGTAAAAACATGTTGGTCTTTTGGTGCAAATTGTTTCGCCGCAAGAGAGTCAATGACTTGGCCAATATCTCGTTTGCCTCTTCCCGATCGAGCCGACCGAAGACAAGCGTGATACCGTCATCAAAGTTCATCGAATTCCGTAGAAAGTCGGGCACCCAATCCATATTCTCACCCCGAACACGGTGACGCCAACCCGGCCCTTCAAGTGATTCAGGAAGCGTAGCAAGTAAATCTGCCTCTTCGTCAATCGCAGCTTCGATCAAAGGCTGGATTCGACCTACGTCAATCTTCTCTAAAACCTCAGGCGAGAGCCTCCCGTCTTTGTAACCGATGCGATAGCGTCCAGTGTTGGCAAGGGTCTCTAGCAATTGCTTCACAGTTTTTCGCTCGGAAGTGCGGTAGACCTCAGCTATCAATGGATATGAATCACGGTAAGCTGTGAGAGGCCAATGCCGCTGGATGAACTCATTATTATTACTCGGGTGTTCGATCGCGGGACGAAGGAGCATTGCCGGCGGAGCGGCCAGAAAAGCTGACTGGTGTGCCAGTGTCGGGAAATGCTGCTCTTGCCGAATCAGTTCACTTATGTGGCTAAGCGTTGCGGTTGCCTGCTCTAAGCCAAAATTGTTCCGTTCAGAAAGAAATTTGATGGCTCCAATGATTCGAGCCAAAGCGTAATCCGAATACGCCCATGCGTATGGAAGCGCAGTATTCCCCCAGTCGGGCTGCATGAACTCTCCAGATGCCTGCCACGCGCTCTCAGGCAGCGCGACACCCTCTC
>JAAHIA010000723.1 GCA_010671975.1 Leptolyngbya sp. SIO4C1
TTGAGGTTGCTTAAATCGCTACACCGCTTCTGGATCAGCGCCAAGCGATCGCAATTTCTCTGCCAATTGCTGTGTTTGCGCCCGAGCCTGCTGTACCTGTTCTTCCGGTGTGAGCAGTCGCTGACCCGACTCGTCCCCTATGCTATCGCAGGGTTAGGGTGGGGTCTTGTATTCTGGCTGTGTTGGGTTATGTGAGTTTTGTGCTGGCCTATGCTGCTGCGAGAGTTTGTTGACTTTATCCTGGGTAGCCTAGCGGCGCTGTTTCCGGTGATAGATCCGATTGGCAGCGTGCCGATTTTTCTAGTGCTGACGGCGGGCGTGCCGCAGTCGCTGCGACGCACCTACGCCAAGCGGATTGCGCGCAACGTGATTTTGATGCTGATTGGCTTTTTGCTGGTAGGCGGCGGCATTCTGCGATTTTTTGGCATTTCGCTAGCGGTAGTGCGGATTGCAGGCGGCATTGTGGTCTTTCACGCGGCCTGGCATACGATGAATGCCGACTCTAAGCTGAGCGATTTAGAAAATGAAGATGCTACCCATCGGGCCGACCAGCATGAGGATATTTCCTTTATGCCGATGACGATACCGCTGCTGGCTGGGCCAGGCGCTATCGCGGTAACGCTGGGGCTCGGGGCGCAGGCCAGTCGCAATGCGGCAGCGATCGAGACGATGGGCAATCTGGCAGCGGTGGCCGCTGCGATCGCGCTGATCGGCCTGATTATCTACATTGCGCTGCGCTCCTCGACGCTGCTGCTCAAGTGGCTGGGCGCGGGCGGCATCCACGCGCTGAGTCGGCTGCTGGGCCTGTTTGTGATGGCGATTGGCGTGCAGCTGATTCTCAATGGGCTAGCAGACTGGCTTGAGTCGCTGGGCTAATGCTGCGTGAATTCACAGAAAGCCAGGCTGCTTACCTACGTAAACCTACGGAAAAATGGCGGATTGACGCCCAATCAATCGATATTGTTCCGGAGGTAAGCAGCAGGATTCGTATTCAGAAAACAAGGACGCTTGATAAAGCTATTGAGCTTATCAGCTGGATAAAGTGCCCCCCTTATTCCTGTTCCCTGAACGGCTGAACGCTCACCGTGCTATCTCTGTAAGCTTGCCCCCAACCGCTGCAGAGATCCCAGTGTTTCGTTTCGACCTGCCTAGACGCTCATTTAAGGAACAGATTATGACACCTACTCAAAACAGCTTTTGGCTACTGATTCAGTCCGATCACTTCACGACCTGTAGCCTAGGCCAAACGATGATGCTGGCCTGCGGTATTTGGCACTGTCTGCCTAAATCTCAGGCGGCCGCTGCTCGACAGCTGTGCGATCGCTTTCGAGGAGACGGTCAGACAACCATTCTGCTCTATCCAGAAGATGCGCTAGAGGAGGTCACCGAGCCCCCCAGCCCAGCGCCTGAAGAGACAGCTGAGACAGTTTGGCATCATATTATGCTATCTAATTCAAAGTGCAGCTCTTTTCGAGTTGGCGATTGGATTTTCCCCACTAACAAAGAGCTGAAAGTTTCAACTGACGACTATGTTAAAATTCGCCAGGCAATTGACACACAGCGCCCTGCTGCCTATTCGCATCTGACGGTGATGAGGGTACTGGGTTAGCAGAGTCTTTTGATAGGATCTCTCTAAGCGGTGGGCATTGCCCACCCTGCCTGCTTTACTCAGATTTCTACCTCCATCTGCTG
>JAAHIA010000724.1 GCA_010671975.1 Leptolyngbya sp. SIO4C1
AACTTAGCCCAACTGCCCGTTCGCAGCGATTTTCAGCAATGAGTCCGGCATTTTGTAACCAAAAATACAATTTGAATGAATCCCTATTTTTACGATCAGTGAGTTAAATCGCAGCAAGCCGCAGCAAGCCACTGATGCGCCTAGCTCTCGTTAGCGGCATTAGCCTTGATTTTGGTCTGACAGATTTCTAACGCACTTTTCTTGATTGCTTATTGAAGGAGTAGTTCATGCCCCAGACCGCCGCAGACGTCTTGAAGATGATTCAAGACCAGGACATTCAGCTGATTGATCTCAAGTTTATTGATCTGCCTGGTATTTGGCAGCATTTGACTGTTCATCGCAGCCAGATTGACGAGAGCAGCTTTGCCGATGGCGTCGCTTTCGACGGATCGAGCATTCGAGGTTGGAAAGCGATCAATGAATCCGACATGATGATGGTGCCCGATCCTGAATCTGCCTGGATCGATCCTTTCATGCAGGAGCCGACGCTCAGCCTTATCTGCACGATTAAAGAACCCCGCACCGGCGAACTCTATGAGCGCTGCCCGCGCGCGATCGCAAGCAAGGCCATTGATTACCTCAAATCTACGGGCATTGGCGACACTGCTTATTTCGGGCCTGAGGCTGAGTTCTTCGTGTTTGACGATGTCCGCTTCGATCAGACCGAAAATTCTAGCTACTACTACGTCGATAGCGTAGAAGGCCGCTGGAACACCGGCCGCGAAGAAGAAGGGGGCAACCTCGGCTACAAACCTCGCTATAAGGAGGGCTATTTCCCCGTTGCGCCGACCGACACGCTGCAGGACATGCGCAGTGAGATGCTGCTGAAAATGGCTGAGCTCGGCGTGCCGATTGAGAAGCATCACCATGAAGTGGCGACCGGCGGTCAGTGCGAGCTCGGCTTCCGCTTTGGCAAGCTGGTGCAAGCCGCAGACTGGCTGATGATCTACAAATACTGCATTAAGAACGTTGCCAAGAAGTACGGTCGCTCGGTAACCTTCATGCCCAAGCCGCTGTTTAACGATAACGGCTCTGGTATGCACACTCACCAGTCCATCTGGAATGGCGATCAGCCGCTGTTTGGCGGCGATCAGTATGCCGGACTCAGCCAGATGGCACTGTGGTACATTGGCGGCATTTTGAAGCACGCCCCGGCGCTGCTGGCCTTCACCAACCCCACCACCAACTCTTACAAGCGTCTGGTGCCTGGGTTTGAAGCGCCCGTGAACTTAGCCTACTCGCAGGGCAATCGCTCCGCTTCCGTACGAATTCCGCTCTCTGGCGACAGCCCTAAAGCTAAGCGCCTTGAGTTCCGCTGCCCGGATGCGACCTCTAACCCCTACCTCGCCTTTGCAGCCATGCTTTGTGCCGGCATCGATGGGATTAAGAATCAGATTGATCCAGGATCGCCGCTAGATGTGGATATCTACGACTTGAGCCCTGAAGAGCTGGCTAAAATTCCTTCTACACCCGGCTCTTTGGAAGAGGCCCTAACCGCCCTGGAGAACGATCATGAGTTTCTCATCACTGGCGGCGTCTTCACCGCTGACTTCATTCAAAACTGGATTGAGTACAAGCTTGATAATGAAGTCCTACCGATGAAGCTGCGACCTCATCCCTACGAAGTTGCTCTCTACTACGACTGCTAATTTCAACAGCCGAACGCCGCGTCTGCGAAATTAGCAGTCGTAG
>JAAHIA010000725.1 GCA_010671975.1 Leptolyngbya sp. SIO4C1
TCGCGACGCACGCGCAAAGATGGGTGACCTTTACACAACCACCCGCTGCACCGATGGATCGAAGCAGGAGTTGATTCGAACAGTCTGGTCATTCACATATGTCTGCCCCTCATGCTCCGAGCAGCTTGTGTTCTTCGAACATGTCAGCAGAGGCAGAGCCCCCAGGGCGTGCTCTGCTTGCGACTCTCCATTCGCGCGCCGTTCTTGGGGGCGAGCCGAAGACGTGCCTGTTGAAACCGTGGTTATCGGCGAAGACGGAAGGCAACTTACCCAGCGCGCTTCAGAGCTAGACAAGTCTCACATTCGCCGGGCTGCCGAAGACCCACGTCTACACCTAATACCTTCCCTTGTGATCGACAAGAACCGCGAAATGTATAGTCGTTCGGGACTGGGAAAATCCGGCATGACTGAGACGCGAAAGTTCTTCTCGCCTCGCAACGCAATCGCACTCCTGGAGCTATGGCGCGCGATCAACGACGTCGATGACGGAAACGTAAGGCAAAAATTGCGCTTCGCATTCACGGCAATTCTGCCCCGCGCTTCGAAAAGGTATCAATGGAGCGCCCAACGCCCGCTCAATGCACAGAATCAGACTTACTACATCGCCCCGGTCTACTACGAGTGGAACGTCTTCGACCTATTCAAGAGAAAGGCGAAGGCTGTCATGAAAGCGACCGAAGTTCTTTTTCCCCCAGGGTTGGCCGAAGCTCTGAGTGAAACGGACATCGACTACCAGATTGCTTCGGCAGACAAACTGAGACATCTGAAATCCGAGTCGATCGATTACGTGTTTACCGACCCGCCGTTCGGCAGCAATATCTTTTACAGTGACATGAATCTGTTCCACGAAGCGTGGATTGGAACCATAACGGACGCGAGCGCAGAAGCCGTTGTGCATACGACTGGACCCCGAAAAAAAGACGCCGAAAAGCGTTACGAACAGCTCTTGCGGACATCGTTTGGCGAGGCTTTACGTGTCCTAAAGCCGGGCAGATGCATGTCCGTAGTCTTTGGAAACAGCAATGGCAAAATCTGGGGCCTGGTCCAACGGGCCATTAGGGACGCCGGATTCAACTCAACGCCCATGCACGTAGCGATTCTCGATAAGGGCCAACGATCCATCAAGGGACTCAACTCAGGATCTGAGAGCGTTGTGACCGTAGATCTCGTTATTACAGTCCGGAAGCCTGAGAAAGGAGAATCAAAGCAAGGCGCTCATGACCTTCGTGCCGGAGATACAGCAGAACTAATCTCAGAAGCCATCACCGAACTTGAAGCGGTTCACACAACGAACCCAAGTCAGATCTACGCTCGGATTCTTCAGAAGGCCATAAACAAAGGCTTTGTTCTGGACAACCTTCACCTATCAGACGTCCTAGTCGCGTTGCGCAGTTCGGGCTTTTCTGTTGATCCCAAGACCGGCCGACTGTCGAGACAATGGAAGGATGATCGCCTAAGAATGGCGACTATATAAACCCTTATGTGATGAACCCTTATGCGCGTCGAGTTCAGGCGATTTCACGCACTCTGAATCGGTGCCACGGAAGAAACATCTCATTGAGCAGACACCTTGTCTGGCTTCGTTCCGCCTACAACGCCCAGATCTTGCCCCCCATCCAATGGGAGAGCACTGAGGCTGTGGCTCCAATGCCGCAGACCGCCGCCGTGCTGTACGTCGCCATGGTCAC